>DASTBJ010000528.1:0-8879 GCA_035712125.1 Terriglobia bacterium | reverse complement strand
CATCGTGACCGTTCGCGAGGTGTTCCGTCATTTCGGGCGTCAGCTTCACAGCAGTGCTGGTCATCTCGAGTGGTTGCGCGATTCGCGTCTTTATAAGAGTTTCGTAATCCGCTTCGCCACGCAGCTCAAGGATGTGCCCGAGCAATGCGAGTCCCCAGTTGGAGTACTCAAACTCTGACCCGATATCGCGAGGCAGCCTGTATTCCGACAATGCTTTGTACATCTCGGCGACCGAATAACTTTCAAAACGCGACGTCACCATTTCGTCAAAACCGCAGAACCAGCAGGTCACAAGCTTTCGGGCAATGACGCTCTTCGGCAAAAAATTGCCGGGCATTTGTGGAAGGCCGGACGAGTGAGTAGCCAGGTCCTTGAGCGTGATCTCCTTCCCGTTTCGCACAGGCACAAAGACCGTGTTAGGCAGAAACTTGGAGGCCGGGTCGTACAAGCGGATTTCGCCGCGTTCCACCATGTCTGCAAGCAGTGTGGTGGTAAACACTTTGCTCATAGAGCCGATTTCGAAAACCGAATTACCGTCGAGCGCTTGAGTGCTTTCCTTGTTTGGATGTCCAAAGACAACGATTCGGGAACCCTTTTCGTCGACGATTGCAGCAACGATTCCAACGCCCTTCTCCGAGGTCACGCGTGTGCGAAGGATATTTTCGATCTCGCTGTCGCTCAGCTCATTTTGGGCGAGTAATGCGGGCGCCGTCCCCATCACGGCCAGCACCGCCAGTAGCACCACTTTTAATCCAAGTTTCACGCAGGCCCTCCTCATGGGCTCCAGATATTACCCGGTAATTGTCGTCGAGATCGTTGCTAGAACTCCACGCAGATCTTTCCAAGATGTGCGCCGGACTCTTCGTAACGAAAAGCATCGGCGAGAGCGCTAAGCGGAAATGTTCGATCGATCACGGGCTTCAGGCCTGTCGCATCGAGGGCGCGAACCATCTCCTGCTGCTGGCGTCGATGTCCGACAATGATTCCCTGAAGCCGGATCTGCCGGATCATCATCATAGCTGTGGGTACAGCGCCCGCGAAACCCGTCAGCGTTCCGATCAGGGAAATATGCCCTCCGACACGGGTCGCGGCGATGGATTGTGGAAGCGTACCGGGCCCTCCCAGTTCGATCACGTGATCCACACCGCGACCGCCGGTCCAGGCCCGAACGGCCGCGCCCCATTCCGTTGTCTGTTTGTAGTTGATCCCGTGATCCGCGCCGAGTGCGCGGGCGCGCTCCAGTTTCGCTTCTGAAGAAGAGGTCACGATGACCGTCGCGCCCATCGCTTTTGCGAACTGTAGTGCGAAAATCGAAACCCCACCCGTGCCGAGTGCCAGCACCACATCTCCCGCCTTCAGTTTTGCATCGGAGACGAGAGCGCGCCATGCGGTAAGGCCTGCGGTTGTCAGCGTCGCGGATTCGGTATGGCTCCAGCCCTTCGGCGCATGGGTGAACCAGGAGGCCGGACGCACAACATACTCCCGCGCATAGCCGTCCACTCCGTCGCCGGGAACCGTCGCAAAGTCACCGAATGGCGGAGGTCCCTCCGGCCACAAAGGGAAGAATGTGGAAACGACATGATCACCGCGCGAAAACTCGGTGACGCTGGTCCCCACGGCTTCCACGATGCCCGCGCCGTCCGCCATCGGAATCAGGCCGGTCCTGCGCGAGTCTTCGCTTTTGCACACGTGATAGTCGTGATAGTTCAAAGAACTGGCGTGCAGTCGGACACGAATTTCGTCCGCCGCGGGATCGCCGGCATTTGGCAGATCTGTCCACTGAAGCCGTTGGAGCCCTCCACCGGGAGGCCCAAGTTGGATTCCTTTCATAGTTGCGGCATCGTACACCAAAACCCACATGCCATTGTGCAGTTGACCGCCTTCGCGCGTAAGATTATGATTCGTCCAACTTTCTCAGGGCGCGAGGATCTCAATGAACTTGAGGGTGCATTGCCGAATTCTTTGTTCGATCACACTGGCCACGGCCATATTGTTGGCGGGTGCAACCCTTCAAGGGCACCATTCCTTTACGATTTTTGACCAGACAAAGGTAGTGACCCTGACGGGAAGCGTCACCGCTTTCGAATGGACAAACCCCCATGCCTACATCGAGATCGACGTTCCCGATGAGAAAGGTATGGTCAAACACTGGAGTGTGGAGTTGGGTAGCCCCAGCATTCTCATGCAGAGTGGCTGGAAGTACAGCTATCTGAAGGCGGGGGACAAAGTGACGGTGAGGCTCAACCCACTCCGGGATGGCCAGCCGGGCGGGCTATTGATTCAGGCGACTCTGCCGGACGGCCGAACGCTCGGCAATGGCCCGGGTCGAGGGCCGGCAACGCCTGCAGAGGGGACAGCCCGATGAACCGCCGGTGGGCTCTCGTGCTGTTTGCGACAAGCGCGCTCTGCCTTCCGGTAAACACCGGGGCGCAGTCGAAGGCACCGGACTTCAGCGGTGTCTGGGGCCCCTATCGCGGAGGCCGTGGCGCCGATCCGAAACTTGCTGCCCCTCCGGCATCTCCGCTGGTGTTGAAACCGCAATACGCCAAACCTTATGAAGAGCGGCGCGCGGCTGAAGCCGCTGCCAACAGTCGTGGCGAGCCTCTTGCGTCGGCGGCTGTGAGCTGCATTCCATACGGGTTTCCTTCGATGATGTCGGTTGCCGTCTATCCCATCGAAATCATACAGACACCGAAGCAGATCACGGTCATCTCGGAGGCGTTCAGCGAGGTGCGACGAGTCTACATGGACAAGGCGCAGTTGAAGTGGGATGACGTCCCGCCCGGTTACTACGGCCGGTCTGTTGGACGCTGGGAGGCAGACACGCTGGTGATCGATACCGTGGGGATCAAGGAGTCGGTGCAGTACCAGCGCATGCCGCACAGCAACCAGATACATATCGTGGAGCGGATTCGCCTCGTGAGCCCGGATATCCTGCACAATCAGATCACCATCGAAGACCCTGTCGTTCTGGAAAAACCTTACACCTACACTCTGGCCTATCGCCGGTTGCCTGATTACGAGATGGTGGAGTTCGTCTGCGATAACAATCGCGAGTATGTGGACGAAAAAGGCGTCGTGCGCCTCAAAGTCCGCGAGAAATGAGAATCACGGAGTTGGAGATGAAATCGAAAGCTCATAAAACGGTCATCGCGGTTCTTGTGGCCGTCGGCCTTACTGTTGGTGTTGCGGATCTGTCCGCACAGGCACAAGCCCAGCCGGCCCAGTCGGCCCAGTCGGCCCAGCCGCAGCAGCTCGGCGCCCTGGCGCCTGCAAATCTCGCGAAACCGCGCCCGAAACCACCATTCGATCTCACCGGAACATGGTTGCACGGCGGTGGGCCCGATAACAGCTTCCGGTTTTCGCCGCCCGCCGGATTCAAGCTGACACCGGAGGCGCAGGTCCATTACGACGCGGCCAGAAAGGCGCAGGCCGAGGGGAAAGTCTACCGCGACGATATCGGCCAGTGCTGGCCGGCAGGCGTGCCGATCATGATGACCCGCGTGTGGCCAATCGCCATGATCCAACTGCCCACCGCCATCTATATGATTCAGGAATTGATGAACTCCCTGCGCATCATCTATCTGGATGGCAGACAGCATACCGATCCTGATGTCGCCATACCCAGCTTCAATGGCGAATCCATCGGACGCTGGGAAAAGGACACCCTCGTTGTCGATACGAAATACTTTGTCCCCGACCATCACTGGATCGACTCGGGAATTCCGGCAAGCGACGCGTTGCACATCGTCGAGCGGATTCGAATGATCAATGAAGGCCGAACGCTTGAAATTGAGTACACGTTGACGGACCCCAAGAGCTGGGAAGGCGACTGGAAGATGACGAAGCGGTGGCAGCGCACCGATACCCGGGACATCTCCGAAGTGGAATGCCTGCCGGATCTCAACGAACATATGCCAAGCACACAGTCCAAAGCGAACGTGCGCCAGTAAAAAGTAAAAGGAGGAAGTGTGAAGTCCTTATATATCGGAGCGGCCCTGAGTATTCTCATGGCTTCATCATCAGTGGTTGCTCACCACGCCGCCGCCGGAATTGATCGAACGAAAACTGTAACCGTGGAAGGCACGGTGAAGCAGTTCAAATGGGCGAATCCTCATTGCTGGCTCGAAGTCATGGTTCCGAACGCAAAAGGCGGCACCGACCTCTGGAACTTCGAAATGAACCCCCCGCCGTACCTGGTTCGGACCGGCTGGAAGTCCACGTCCGTTAAAGCCGGCGACAAGGTGAAAGTTACCGGACGCCCGTTTGTGAACGGTGATCCCGGCGGAATCTTCGTCTCCGTGACACTGTCCGATGGCACCGTCCTGGCTGGCGGCCAGTCACCGCCAAATGTGATTGTGCCCGTGCAGGAACCGTCGTCCAAGTAAACGGCCTCATGTCCCCTCCTCGGCCCGAGGAGGGGAGGCGCGAAGCGCCGGGGTGGCGTCGGCCAGGAAATCTCTCTCCGACAGGGGAGCGCTTGTCTTCATCGGACAAACTTTTCCATTCGAAGGTCGTCAACGAAGCTCCCATCGCTCAACCTGAGATACGCCTTATCGCAACCGCTCAGGACGAAACCGTGCTTCTCATATAAGGCAATGGCACGTGTATTGTCTGCGCGCACGGCCAAAGTCACCTTCTCGATCTCCGGCATGGATGCCGCCCACTCCAACAAGCGCGTCAGCAACGCATTGCCGATGCCACAACCACGCCAACCCGGCCGAACGGCCATTGCAAACGTGCCCCAGTGACCGCACATCCGGGGTTTCGCGATCCGAAATCCGATGTTGCCAACAACCGTTCCCTCGAAGTCCGCAACCAGCATGAGGTCCTTCGGCCCGTCAATGTGGGCCTGGACAAAGTTCTTCACGTCATCTTCGGACAGGGTGTATTCCTCAACGGTCAGAATCATCCCGGTGCCGTCGATGAAACTTAGCTTATTGGACTCCAAAAGCGATGCAGCATCCCTATCGTCAGCACATCGGATGACAATCGTACGGCCATCTTTGAGATCCACTGTTTTCGGATTCAGTAATGCCATCAGCCATCCAATTCTGACGTAATCGATGTCGCGATCACCACTTCCAATGCCTTGCGCGTGGTTGTCGTGGGCATGGTTGGAACCTTTCGGCCTGCCTGCCCCGGCGCATACGGCACATGCACGAAGCCGGCGCGCATCCCGCGGCGACGCTCGACTGTCTGCATCAGGCCATAGAAGACGTGGTTGCACACGAAGGTTCCGGCAGTCTGGGAGACCGCTGCGGGAATCCTGCGCTTCTTGAGCTCACTGACGATTGCCTTGATCGGCAGCGTTGACCAATAACCCACGGGGCCGCCAGCTGCGATCGCGCGATCGACGGGACGCGCTCCGGCGTTATCGGCGATCGTGGCGTCATCGACGTTAATCGCCACGCGTTCAAGCGTGATCGCACTGCGTCCTCCGGCTTCACCAGAGGCGATGACCAGACTGGGCTGCACTCGCCGGATGGCGCGCTTCAACGCGGCAATGGCTTCGCGGAAAACGCACGGAAGAATGACCACCACCACGCGGTGTCCCCTGATTACTCGCCCGTCGAGACCTTCGGCCGCCAACTTCGAGGCATTCACACGCTGTCCGCCAAACGGTTCGAACGCAGTCAGCAGCACGGTCCTGGGCACCGCTTCAGGTCTTCTCGGTTTTCTGAGACGTCGGTTCAAATCGTGGTTAACTCCGAGGAAGAGTCTTTGCATTATACGCGGGAAAAATGAATCGCTGGATGGGGTCGATCACTTCAAAACCGTCAATGTTGCGCGTTTGTGCGCATGGTCCACTGGTTGTCCAGGCGCTGCGTCAGATCAATCGGGTCACCGATACCCACGGAGCCGAGTGCCACTTGATAGGCCCAAACCTGAAAATAGGTCAGCGTCGCGCCGCCATAGATTGTCGAAAACGCTCCATCCACCGCGTCTTGCCCGCAGGAGACTTTGATGCGGCCGATGCGCGGCACGTGGAAACGGGCGTCCGTTGTGAACCACGTTCCGCCGATATACACCTCAGCGTAGGCGTGGAAATCCATGTGATTCTCCGGATCGGGAAAACATATGTCGGGCAAATGACCGGTCACATAGCGCGTTGGAAGGTTAAAAGTGCGATTGAGCGCGATGGCAAGGTGTGCGAAATCGCGGCAGACACCATAACCGCGTTGCAAGACTTCCCACGCCGAAATATTGGAACTGCCCGACATGTAACGATACTCGATGTTCTCGTGTAGCCATCGACTGATGGCCTGAACTCGCGGTATTCCGTGCTCGACGTGGCCGAACTTTCGCCAGGCGAAATCAGTCAACTTGTCGGAATCGCAGTATCGGCTCGGCAGCGTGTACCGCAGCAGCGAGACCGGGAGATCGCCCGGAGCCTGCGGGACAGTTGCGACGATGTCGTGATTATCCGGCTGCGAGGAAACCGAGACAATGGCGTCGTGCCGGAAGCAATTCGTTCCGCGTTTGAGTTTTACGCGAATGATGCCGTTCCCATGGCTGTCGTTGAATTCCTCCGCTTGCAGGTTCTCGCCGAGCGCCAGCGCCTCCGAGACAACGGCGTAGTTGCCGTCGGGGCTAAGCTTCAAGTTAAGGAGCAGCGAAGCCTCCCCGGTAACTTCATAGACGAGGCTGCAACCGACACGGACGGTGATATCGAACTCGGGAATTTTCGGGGTTGATCTGGACGAAAGCATTACAGTCCCATCGCGGGCAAGTGGCGGAACACGGTGCGGACGCCTTCGCTCCACTCTTTGCTGAGGGTACTGAAGTAAGGGTCACCCGACTCAAAGCGGCGACGAACAGCGAGCTTCAAACTGTCTCGTTCGTAGGATATGAGATCGATAGGCATGCCGACCGAAAGATTGCTGCGCATGGTGGAGTCGAATGAGACCAGCACGCACTTGACAGCATCACTGAGATTGGTCTCAGGAGTGATCACTCGATCGATGATGGGCTTTCCGTATTTGGCCTCGCCTGTCTGAAAGAAGGGAGTATCGCTGCCGGCCTCGATGAAGTTGCCCTCCGCAAACGTCCGGAACAATCGTGGTGGCTCACCCTTGATTTGCCCGCCGATAATGAACGAAGCGTTGAACGGTACGGCACTACTCGCCAGATGCTTGCCGTCGCGGCATTCGATGTCTCGCACGGCATCCGAAACAAGGTTCGCAACGTCGAACATCGTGCGAGCGTTCCAAATGCTGGCGACACCGTCTTTTTCCGCTTCCCCGCGCTGCTTCAGAACGCTGATGACGGCTTGCGTGCCGGCCAGGTTTCCCGAACTCAGTAAGACGATCAGCCTGTCGTCCGGGCGCTCGAATACGGTCATCTTGGAGAACGTCGCAAAATTATCGACCCCCGCATTCGTGCGAGAATCCGACGCGAGAACGACTCCATCGTTTAGAAGGACGCCTACACAATAAGTCATGTCCTGATTTCTTCTCTGGTCCCGGCAACGAGGCCCGATTGGACGAGATAGGGCAGCAAGTGCACCGCAATTTTTTAGATTCTACGGCTAATTCCGTTGCTGCAACGTTAACACACCCGAAGTGTTTAAGAAACGCAGCTCAAGGAGACTTAGACTTCGGAAGGGCTCAGTGCGCTTCAGTGACACTTGGGCAATGGCTCTCAATTACGTGATTTTGAGCCACTGTGAGAAAAAAAGACTCGGACTCTCACCTGCGAACAGCTAAGTAACACGATCCATACCCGTCGGAATTAGACATGCACGCGAAACCCACTGCGGTTCCGGTTACATCAACGACGGCATCATCTATGCTCCCGCGGGAGGATTTTCCAGTCGAAATGATTTGGACCTGCTGCGTATTCTGAGCACTAACCGTTCCTGAATGAAAGAACACGATGTCGATCAACACCGCGGCGAGTGTGACGAAGCAGAGAGCATATAGTCTTCGCATAGGGTTTCCTTTCATAGCGCGATTTTACGGAGTCGTTTGGATTAAGACGACACTGCCGTAATTCCGTTTCAGAATCTCCGAGACGACTCTTAGCTACGAGTAACCCGGAAGACGGGGTGAGCTGATAACTGGATATTCGGAGGAGCTTTTGACACTGTACGGCGTACCAAATGTCCCCGACACGACGTTGTATCCTTCATCGCGCAACACGGGGACGTTCTATGGGAATCCCTATAGAATTCGACCACCGATCCCATATGTCCAATGAGCCGTGCTGGATTCGAACCAGCGACCCCCTGCTTAAAAGGCAGATGCTCTACCGACTGAGCTAACGGCCCGTGGTAAACGGAACGGAAAGGATAACACAGCAAGAAGGACGGGTTAGGGGCTCCCGAAGGGCTTTCGGATCAGGCGCTGCGCATCGGATTTAATCTCGGAATCCACATCCAGGCCCAGCACCGCGTTGTAGTGCTTCAGCGCGTCCGCTCGGTTACGGCGTGAATCCGACATGCGGCCCATCCACAAATGCGCATGCGCTTTCTCGCTGGGTGTTGCTGCGGAACCACTGGCAACAAGACCGAAGGTCCGTGTGGCCTCATCGAACTTTTGCGCCTGAAAGTCGCTGTTGGCGAGCTCATAGTAAACTTTTTCAATGCGCATGCGTTCGTAACCATCTTTGCGCGTGGCGATTTTCTCGGTGATCTGACGATAGGACTGCGCCGCGAGATCCCAGCGCTTCATCTTCGTATAGAGCGACGCTTTCGACATTTCGAGCATGAAGTTGCGCGGATATTTCGCGTGGAGTTCATCAAGAAGTTTCAGTGCCTTGTCGTATTTCTGCTCGCGGCCGTAAACGACCACCAGCAGCATCCGCGCGTCGACGACGGCGCGAACACCTTTTGCTGCCGCGATCTCGAGGTCCCGGATTCCGGCTTCTTTCCCATC
>DASTBJ010000527.1:0-8309 GCA_035712125.1 Terriglobia bacterium | reverse complement strand
GACTTCGTAGTTACGTGATTTCTGCGGTTCCACGTTGGGATTGTTCTGATTGTTGTCTTGAGCGCTGAGCGTGAAATTCGCTGTGCCCGGAGGTGTCAGCGATGTGCCGAAGGCGAAGTATGTATTTCCTCGGTCGTTAATCCGGAATGTGATTCCCGCCTTGCCGCTCAACAGGCCATCCGACGAGCGTTCCTCGACGGTCGTCACTATGGCAGCATCGACGTTCCTGAAATTGGTGACGTAATTGTCCCAGCGGATGCCGCCCGACATCTGCCATCGGCGTCCCAATTCGACGGTATCAAACGCATAAAATGCGAGCGTGTTGGTCCACCCCTTGGTGTAGGCGCCGGAGTGTCCCGGTGCGTACCCGGTAACGACATCCCGCGGATTCGGATTGTAGATATCGACCGGCCCGCGAGTGCCAAAGCCGATGCGCGCCGGTGCGTACTGATCTTCGTAAGTGAACTCGACACCGGTGGACAGCGCATGCAGCAACCCGGCCGTCGAAAATCGTCCTGTCGCACTTCCCTGGTTCGAAATGATCCGGTTTGTTCGATCGTTGCCGGAACGTTGCAACGTTACCGTCTGAGTCGCGGGCGTAAACGCGCCGATTCCGGTAATGATGGCATCGCGGTGGGTCTCGTTGTACCGCGTCTGGAAACGAAGAGTGAACCTTTCGCTGGCGTCATGTTCCACTCGAGCGGTGTAGTTATCCTGTGAAACGTTGTCAAAGTCGTAGTCGAGGCTGCCGTAATAGTTCGTCAGCTTCACCGGCTCTGCCGCGAACACGGTGGCAGGTCCCAATCTGTCTTCAGTCCACGCAGCGGTCGGCACGCCATAGTCCGGAAGGTTGTTCTGTCGCGTGATCTGAGACGAGAAAGTAAACCGCGTCGCCGTGTTCAAACCGATGGTGACCGCGGGTGCAATGGCGCGATTCTTCAATGCCACGAGATCGCGCCCGGGAACACCGCCCTCCTGCCAGATGGCGTTGAGTCTCGCGGCTGCGCGGCTCAGCCAACTACCTTCGGGGCCAAGACGCACCGGCTGATTGAGGTCGATGGTGCCGCGTTTCTGGCTGTCGCTATCGTAGGAGAAGCTTCCGGAGTAAGCGGGACGCACGCCCGGAGTCTTGGTCTGCATGTTCACGTAACCCGAAGCCGTGCCGCGGCCGACATCGGAGCCGGTAGGCCCGAGGTACACCTCAACCTGCTCGACGTTGAACACGTTGCGCGACATCAAACCGTCATCGCGCACACCGTCGACGAAGATGCTGTTGCTCGCATTAAATCCACGAAGATTGAACATGTCACCTGTCGTGTTCGACGCTCCGCCGCCTTCGCCGGCCTGGAGGGTGATACCCGGCACATTCCGAAGCGCATCGCTCAATGTCACAGCACCCTGCTCCTGCAGAATCGACTGCGGAATTACTTCGATGGTCTGCGGAATCTCACGGAGAGATTCCGTGTATTTTGCCGATGACACCGCTGTGCCGGGAGCAGCCGTGCTGACATCGATCGACGTTGTCAGCGTTTGAAGGTCGAGGCCAATGGCATCAGCGGCGGTATACCTGTAGGCAAGACCCGTTCCGGCCAACAACTGCTGAAGCGCACGCTCCGCTGTGAACTCGCCGCGAACTCCGGAAGTGGAAAGGGCGTTGAAATCCTCACGGGATGGGGTGACCTTCAAGCCTGTCACTTTTTGAAAAAATGCCATCGCTTCGCCCAATGAAGCGGCCGGAATATCAAACCGGTAGACTGGTGCCGTCTGCGTGAGCAGTGCGACGATGGGGCGAGCCGACCCAGTTGCGCCGGACGCTGGCTCTGCGGCGGGAGCAGCCGCGGCGTAAGCCACCAGACTTCCCATGGCGCCCATTGCAATCCAACGCGCCGAATTTTCATTCTGCAGCGCCTGACGTGCTTTCTTTTTCATCTCGAACTCCCCGTGGCTACGCTAAAGCTCCGCCCAGCGGCGGAGAAGGTTGTGATAAATATTCGTGAGTTGAACGCGGGCGGGATGATCGGGCAAGTCCCGGCCCACTTGTTGCGTCGCCATGTCCAGATCGAACAGCAACGTTCGATCTGCGTCGTCCTTGACCATGCTTTGAATCCAAAAGAAAGAAGCCAGCCGCTCGCCGCGCGTCACCGGAGTGACGTGATGCAGGCTGGTCGCGGGATACAGGATCAGATGTCCGGCCGGCAGCTTGACGCGGTGGACGCCGAACAGATCCTCGACCACCAGTTCCCCACCGTCATAGCTCTCGGGATCATTCAGAAACAACGTCGCCGAGAGGTCTGTCCGCATTCGGAGCGGTGTTCCTGAAATCTGCCGGATGGCGTTGTCGACATGCGTCCCGAACGATTCCCCGCCGCGGTACCGATTGAACAAGGGCGGGAATACCCGGGATGGAAGGGCGGCGGTTATGAACAGAGCATTTCGCTCAAGCGCCTTCACGACCATGTCGCCCAATTCCTTTGCCACCGGGGTGTTTTCGCGAACCTGCATGTTCTGCTTTGCCCGGCTCGACTGATGTCCCGCTGTCGCGCGACCATCGATCCACTCAGCCTGGTCGAGCAGTGCACGGGCGCGACTGACTTGCTCGGGCAACAGGATTCCAGGAACGTGAAGCAACATGTTGTTCGTTGCGGTGTGAGGCCAGCGGGATTGACGGTGGTTGGCGGAGGACCTAAAATGCCCCCGCGCCGTTCGACTCCATTATGAGAACCGCGCAATCCGGGACGTGTTGCTCGCAACAACACGTCCCTTTCGCTTTTCAGCACCAGCCGGGAAGAATTATCCAAAGCGAGCGATGGCGCGTCAATCTGAAAATGAAAACCGTTTTCATCGAATGAAAAATAACGACGCTGAAATTCATTTTCAATATGGTATGCTGCAGAGGTCGGGAAAGGAGGTCTGAAGCGTGTACGTTTGCCTGTGTAATGCCTATCGCGAAGCGCAGGTCCGCGACGCCATACAGAACTCCACGAGCGATTCCGTTACCGTGGAGCAACTCTACGCCCGCCTCGGCAGCCGGCTGCGTTGTGGGCAATGTGCGCTCTATGTCAATGAAATGATCAGGGCGAATCGTGCGGATCAAATGGTTCCGGCCGACGCCTGGGTCGGCCGGGCTGAAGTCGCGGGAGGTTGTTCTTACCCCTTCTCTTCTCCGGATTCGATCTGACGCTGGAGATAGTTCTCCAGCCCAACCTTTTTAATCAAATCCAGCTGCGTCTCGATCCAGTCAATGTGCTTTTCCTCGCCCTCGAGGATCCCCGTTAATACTTCACGCGATGCAAAATCGCGCGCACGCTCGCAGGCGCTAATCGCTTCCAGCAGATCGGTACGTGACTCCATCTCAAGTTCGAGATCGCCGCGCAACATTTCCTGGACGTTTTCACCGATGCGGAGGCGATGAAGAGTCTGCAGATTCGGAAGGCCTTCAAGAAAGAGGATGCGATTGATCAGCTCGTCCGCATCCTTCATCTCATCGACGGACTCCTTGTACTCGACCTCCTCCAGCTCCTGGAAACCCCAGTTGCGCAGCATCCGCGCGTGCAGGAAATACTGATTGATTGCCGTCAGTTCGTTCATGAGGATCTTATTCAGATGATCCACCACCGCGGGATCGCCTTTCATAGACGCAACTCCAATGCTGAAATTAGCGGAGGCCAGGGCCTTTGCCAGCCGTCAACCGTACCACAGATGTGCGGAACGAGTAGAAGTGTTGCTGGCTATTTGGACGCGTTTCTCGCTTCAGATTCCCGAACGAGATCTTCTAGACGTTCTTTCATTTCAATTGTGCCGGTAAAACGTGGAAGCTGAGTCCGCGCAAACTCCACAAATGTCCGATGCTCCTGAACTTCCTCGCGGGAGTTTAGACCACCAAGAGAATAGCCAGCGGCGAATGCCAGGACTGCTACGACTACGAACACAGATATACGCTTCATAAGTGGCCTCCATTCGAGGTTCATTGTAGCAAGCTTGGTGGCGACCCGATTTAAGGTCGCCACTGGGTCAGTTCTTAGAGGCGTGGAGTTACAGCCGGATGAAAGCCAGCGCGTTGTTGGCGTTCATCGGGATCACGAGTTGATTCGCATCGGAGTCATAACACATCGACGCAGGATTGGGGATGTTCTGCGCAATCAGTTCGGCGTTTCGGCCGGGTCGTATTCGCGACACGCCGCCGTTCACGACGCTGCTCACATATTTTGTGCCGTCGCGCATGATGACCAGGCCGTCGTTTCCCGATTGCACCGCTTTTTCCGTGCGGATCACTTTGGCATCTTTTGAGAAGGTGATGACGTCCTCCGTGCCGATGTTCACAACAACGATGTTCCCCTCGGGATCAAAGGCGATACCGTTGGGCTGGCGCAGCGGGGCACCCTGGACAAAGATGGACGCATTCCCGTCCGGTGTGATCTTCCAGACTTGCCACGTCGTGGGGTCCGGCGTCTGTCCGCCGACTCCCGTCTGTGTCGCATAGATCGTGCCGTCGTCAGCGACCTCAATATCATTGAAGCCCGTGGATTTCTCCACGCGGAACGCGCGGGCCGGTGCGCCTGTCTGCATATTAAAGGTCCGCACGACGGAAACGGCAGGATCGTTCGGCCCGGTACCGCCGTCGCGGTCGGCAAGGTAGAGCGTACCGTTGACGATGTCGCTGCCCAGGGGTTCGTTCAGCACAAGCGGCGGCGTCATATTGTTGCGCTGGTCGCCCGGATTCTGCACGCCGATCCACCGTGACGTGTGCACGGATCCATCGTGATTGAGGAAGGTGATCCAGGCGTCGTTGGTCCGCACATTCTGTGCGACGCCACGATTCGGCACAACGATTACGCGACGAACCGGGTCGTAGGAGCAGCTTTCGGCCGAGTATACAGAACCGTACACCTTGACGTTGTTCGACATCGCGTTGAACGCACCGTCGGCGGCGGGATTGATCGGCATGCCCAGACGGTTACCCACAAAGTACGGGACTGGGCCGGCTGGGCCGGCTGGGGCGGCTGGCGCTGCAGGCGCAGCTTGTTGCGCAATCGTAGTGCCCAGTCCCAATCCGGCCAGCAGTGCGATTGCTGTGATCGCGATGACTCCATTGCGTGTCATAGAAGTTCTCCTGATGTGCCGCCAACGGCGACGTGATTACTTGGGTGTTACATGGATCAGGGCGCCGGGCATGGCGTCTTCGATCATCCACAGCGACCCATCCGGCGCTTGTGCGACGTCGCGGATGCGTTTTCCGACAGTCCAGCGGTCGGCCACTCTGGCGCCGCCCTTTCCATCAAAGACGATGCGATTGAGCGACTGGGTCCCCATCCCGCCCATGAAGCCGTTGCCGTTCCATTGCGGGAAGTTCTGTGTCCCCGTGTAGAACATCAGATTGCCGGGAGCGATAATCGGCACCCAATAGATTACGGGAGGCGTCAGGTCAGGTCGCGTCTCGGGCTTGGGAATAGCGACACCATTATAGTTCTGGCCGTATGAGACAAGCGGCCAACCATAATTCTTCCCCTTCTCGATCAGGTTCAGCTCGTCGCCGCCGCGCGGACCGTGTTCGACCTCCCACAATTCGCCGGTGGGCGAAAACGCCATGCCATAGGGCGTGCGGTGGCCGGTGCTCCAGGTTTCAGCCGGCGTCATGTTGGGGCCGGGAAACGTATAAGTACTCACCGCCTTTGCATTCTTGGCAGTTTCCGTGTCGCTGGGCGGATCGATCAGGGAGATTGTGGAAGCGCCGGTCTTGTCGAAGTTGGGATTACCCGGTGCAGGTTTACCATCCAGCGTCAGGCGCAGGATCTTGCCCACCGGCTGGTCTGGATCCTGTGCGGGGGTGAAGCGCTGGCGGTCGCCAACCGTCAGGAAGAGATACTGACCATCGGGCGAGAATGCAACGGCACCACCGGCCTGACCGCCCCTGCCCCTGGGCATCTGACGCCATATCACACTGAGATTCTGCAGCCTGGCCGATGTCGCGGTGATATTGAGCCGGGCGCGGGCCAGCGCCAGACCTCCGCCGTAGTCGCCCGGTTCGACGTAAGTGAGATAGATGCTCTGGTCGGTTGCGTACTGCGGCGAAACGTACACGCCCAGCATACCGTTCTGCCCCTGCCAGTAGACGGGAGGCGTGCCGGTGACCGCGATCTTTTCTCCCTTCTGAGACACCAGCCAAACAGGGCCGACCTTTTCGCTGACCAGCATGCGACCATCGGGCAGGAAGGCTATCCGCCAGGGCAGGCTGAATGTTGCGACCGTGGTCATGTTGAAGGGCAGGTTGGTATCAGGCTTCTGGTCGCCCGCATTGATTTGAGCTAACGCCGTCGCCGACACCAGGGTGAGCAGCAACATCACTTTCGCCAATTTCATCATTTTTCTCCTCAGCTTCTCGAGCGCTTAATTATAAAAGGGATCGGTATTACTCCCTGCAGCCGCGCGCAGCAGAAATTTATCCGGGCTTGGGGTTCTGAATCGTTCCTTAGCAGGTCCTGCGATGGGAAATCAGAACAGCCGAGTAATTCTAAAACGAAAATCGGGGCCAGACCGGTTGTTTACATTTTTTTTAGCGAAAGAAGGTTAACAAGCGGTCTGGCCCCGATTTTAGCGTCGGCTGCTGCCGAACCATCCCTTGAGGTGCGTCCACCAGCTTTGCTGGACGACGTCCTCGAAATCCTCGTGGATCAGCCGCGCGATCGTCATGTCGGAACTCGACGCACGCCGGGGATCACGACGCGCTACATCGCGCAACCGGACGAGGAAATCTTCGTAGCTGTCGGCGATGACCAGAGGGTTCTCATAAGCGGCCTCGGCATTCCAGACGACTTTGCCGAAATGCCTGGACGACGGGTCGGTTCCGAGCGCGAGATATTCGTAGTCACCCTCGACGAGCTGAAAGATAGGAAGATAGCCGTCCCAAAAGGCGCGGACCTCCTGCGCTTGATCCTCGTCGGCATCCTCGAGGACCATCCGTTCGTACTCGTCCCAGTGGAAGCCATCAGTGCGAGCGAAATCCTCGGAGGCGAGGAACCAGGCACCCTCTTTCGGTTCGACGCAACTCTGGATGTTTGTGAAGAACTCGACGGCCAGCCCCGGCAAACGGGAATGTCGGCTGACGACGCTCGCCGGGAGGGGCTGCGGCTTGCCGTTAACCTTCACAGTCCACCCGGCGCTACGCAGCGCCTCAATGGCCTCCACGATCAGTGGGTTCATTCAAGCCATCCTACCCTCGTGACACCCGGAAGACGAAATTGAGGGGAATCAGGGGTCGAGGAATGCGGCCATACTGGGGCACATCAACCTCAGCACCTCAGCCGCGCCCCGAGGCAGTCCGGCAATCTTCACATCACGCCCGGCGCCCAAAACTTCAGTGAGGATGTCCTTAGTAATGGCGACCCATCCGCCAGACGTCTTATAACTGACAACAAACTCGCCCTCCAGGCGACAGTTCAAAAGATGCTTCTGATCGCAAGTTTCCGCCTTGCGCGCAGCCACAATCCGGGGATCTGAAGAAAGGATATATTGCGTCGGTACATCCGGAATACGGGACACCTCCGATTCAGCCTGTAAGTCATCGCCGCGCACGATGAATAAGCGACCAGTTTGAGCAGCAGCATTCGCCTCACCATCGGGAGCGCGTCTGCGCAACGCGTGCTCGATCCGAACGAAAATGTCTTCGGCAAACTGTTGGGGATACTCGAACATCTTTGCCACTTCACGATTAATGTGCGGTAACTTTCGCCAGCCGCTCACCCAGTCGCGCTTATCTGCTTCGCCACCGGTAAACACGTCTTCCAGGCTGAAGTGTGTCACGGCATCGGGCTGTAAGGTCTTGAACGCCATATGCTCGATGACATTGGATGAAAATCCGTAAAGGACTCCATACGGTGAATAGCCACCGTCAACCGGCCTGAACCGTTGACAATCGTCATACAACAGCTTCGCCACGCGACGGATCCGTGCTTCGTACTCGTGGACCAGATGAAGGTGCCGCTGTCCCAGGGGCGTATATTCAACGCGCCCATCGCGATCCGTTATGAACAGATGCTCGATCATGCTGTAAGGGTCCAACAAATCAATACGGTTCAGAAACAACTCTGGATCCGAAGAAATGGCCTGACAAATGGCGTCGGCCAGTTCAAGCCTCTGCTGGCCGTCGCCATTGTGCGTGGAGCGTTCATATGCCTCGAGCAGCGGCACGAGACATTGAATCAGCAGAGCCAGATCAAGGGCGTTGGATTTGCGGGTGCTCAGAACCAGGCTGTTCTCATCAAGCGACACACCCGTCTGCGTGGAGACATGACGAAGCTGTGACCGAAGGTGCC
>DASTBJ010000526.1:0-2474 GCA_035712125.1 Terriglobia bacterium | reverse complement strand
CGGACCGTGCCGTCCGGAAGAAGATCGTATGCGCGGATCAAGCGGGCACCACCTTCCGCACCGTTGGCTTCCACAAGGTAAAGCGTGCGGTCATCCGGTGAGATTTGTATGCCGTTAGGGCGCTGCACCTCGGGCGCGTTGAGTATTCGCGTCAACTTGCCGGGAGCATCGATTCGATACACCGCAGCGCCGTTGAAGTCTGTGAAATAGAGGCGGCCCTTTCCATCTATAGTGATGTCGTTCGGGCCGACCAGAGGCTTACCGTCATACGTCTCGGCAAGGATCTCCACGTTTCCTGTCTTCAGATCCGTTCGTGTAACCCGAGGGTTTCCGCTTACCGCCAGGCCAATCCTTTGCGCGGTTGCGGACGGCGCACCTTCGCATGCGATCAGACGTCCCTGGGGGTCGATTAGGAGGCCATTTGCGGCATTGCTGGGATCACGATAGACCGACTGCGCGCCGCTGGCGCTTAATTTCATGATCCGCTGGGTCAGGATATCGGTGAAATAGACTGTTCCGTCTCGATCGACTGCCGGGCCTTCCAGCATGGAAACGAAAGTGGCGACTTCGAGATCCTGGGCCGTTCCCGTTAACAGACTCATGGTCGCCACGAACACCGCGGTCCTGACATGATGTTTCATTTTTTCCTCCGGGAGGAAAGCCAAGACTACCATGCTCCACGGAATAAGTCGGGGCGGAGTACAATGCAGGTTCCGTCTATGACCGAAGAACGACTCCGTCAGATTCTTTCAGAATTTAGAAACGGCTCGCTTTCCGACGAGCAGGCGATCGAGAGGCTCAGAAACCTGCCTTTCGAAGATCTCGGGTTCGCCAATGTCGATCACCACCGCACCCTCCGCCAGGGTTTCCCGGAGGTCATTTTCGGCGCCGGGAAAACCGCGGAGCACGTCGCGAGAATCGTTGCCGCAATGCTTCCCGGCCATCACAACATTCTGGTAACGCGCGCAACGAGCGAACAATATGCGCGAGTCAGGGAGATCGTGTCTTCAGCGGAATTTCACGAGGCGGCGCGAGCAATTGTAGTACGCCGTGACGACACGATGCGCGGCAAAGGCAAAGTATTCGTGGTGTCTGCAGGTACGTCGGATATCCCAGTAGCAGAGGAGGCCGTAGTTACGTTGGGACTTATGGGCAACGACGTCGAAGCCTTGTACGACGTCGGTGTTTCCGGCCTGCATCGCCTGCTCGATCGCCGCGACCGGCTTGCGTCAGCCCGCGTGCTAATCGTGGTCGCGGGCATGGAAGGTGCATTACCCAGCGTTGTCGGAGGTCTGGTTTCAGTCCCGGTAATCGCGGTTCCCACAAGCGTCGGTTATGGTTCGAGCTTTGGCGGCCTTACTGCACTTCTAAGTATGCTGAACAGCTGCGCGTCCAATGTCACTGTCGTGAACATCGATAACGGCTTCGGTGCCGCAATGGTTGCCAGCCTTATTAATCGGGCATAGGGCGGTGAAAGCTTCTCTAGACGCGCTGGAATTTGAGCGATTAAAGAAGCTTCTGTCCCGCTATCTCTCAACAGATGACGGCAAGGCGTTGCTGGATGCCGTTCAGCCGTCCACCGATATCTCGGAACTCGAAGCCGAACACACGCTCGTCGCGGAAGCAATGGCATACCTCCGCGTCCAACGGGTGCCTTTTCGTGAAGTCCCGCTGCTTGCTGCAGCCGTTGAGAAACTGGCTATTGTTGGTTCCAGACTCGACATCGAAGAAATCGAAGGCGTTCAGGTTTTCCTCAGTCAGATCGAAGGGTTTCGAATCCGGTGGAAGGAAGAAGCCGAGGCTTATCCCAACCTTGCCAGGAAAGCCGCTCGTTTCCCCGATCTTCGCGAACTTGGCCGGCGCCTGGGGCAGGCTGTGCACGACGGTGAGGTGGATGAAAGGTACAGCCCGGAATTATCCAGAATTCGGCGGGCGCTCGAAATAGCACGTTCGAGAGTTACTCAAAAGCTCGAAGCGATGCTGCGGAGCCCCGAATACGCGAGTCAGCTGCAGGATCAGGTGGTGACCGTGCGTAACGGCCGCTTCGTTATTCCTGTTCGGAGCGATCAGAAACGCAGCATGGAAGGGATCATTCACGGGACGTCATCCAGTGGCGCGACAGTGTTCATGGAACCGCTGGCCGCGCTCGAGCTGAACAACGAATTGGTACGGCTCCATGAAGCGGAGTTCCAGGAAGTTAACCGTATCCTTGCCGAGCTCACCGATCTCATCCAGCAGAGCGCCCCCCAGGTGCGGGCTGGCCGCGCGCTTCATGGCGAGCTGGAGCTGATCTTCGCTAGGGCTCGCTTTGGACGTGAGTTCGACTGCGCGCGCCCCCGCTTCTCTACGCGAAGCCTGTTGAGCCTCGTAAAAGCAAGGCATCCTCTGCTTGAAGACAATCTGCGCAGCGAGGGTCGATCTATTTCTCCCGTATCTCTTGACCTGGACCCGACTCGCCGCATCCTTGTCATCAG
>DASTBJ010000525.1:0-8369 GCA_035712125.1 Terriglobia bacterium | reverse complement strand
CGCTGTATGTGTTCGCGCTGCCGCGAGGGGCTCGACGGTAAGAAAGCGCCGCCCCACGCCCCCCTGACTCAGGGGGGCGTGGGACGGTCACGCCCTGGGCATTCTTTCAAGACAGCCCGGATGCACTCTAGAACGGCTTCGCGTTCGTTAAAGCACCTCCTTGTTCTCAAATCGGAGAACTCGAGTGCCAAAGCGTTCGAGGAATCGCGTGCGATTGTCGTCGCGCTCGATATCGAGGAAGTTGGTATGTCCCGCCCCATCAAGTTCGACAATGACGCGACATTCCGGACAATAAAAGTCGGCAATGTACGGACCTATGCTGTGTTGGCGCCGGAATTTCTTTCCGTCCAGTTGACAGTTCCTGAGGCAGGCCCACAGTAATTCTTCGGCTTGCGTGCTGTTCCGGCGGAGTTCGCGGCGACGTTCGGTCAGGGATGAGCGGTTGTGGATGAGATTTCGTCGTTTCATGTCCGGCGTTGAGCAGGTTTGAGGCCGGTGCCCCACGCCCCCCTGAGTCAGGGGGGCAGCACGGGCAAAGCCCGTGCGGGCGGGGGTTCCCAAGCGGCTTCTTGTAAGGGTTTGCTTGGAACCCCCTCTCGCGCGGCCGCAGGCGGGACTTTCCAATCCCCGCTTCAACTAGGCGAGGTGCTTCTTGAACCAGGCAATCGTGCGCTGCATGGCGAGCTTGGAGGCCGCCTCATTGTAGCGTTGCGGGGTGGCATCGTTGTTGAACCCGTGCCCCGCGCCTTCATAAATGTAGCCTTCATACGTCACGCCGGCCGCTTTCAACGCCGCCTCATAAGCGGGCCATGCCTGCACAAGCCGCGTATCCGTCGAACCATGATGCACGAGAACTGCGGCCTTGATCTTCGGGACGTCCGCCGTTGGAGCCGCCTGTCCATAGAACGGAACAGCAGCCGCCAGATCCGCGCCCATCCGAACAGCTAGATTGTTGGACACACCGCCACCGAAACAGAAGCCGGTGACGCCGATCTTACCGGTACAATCCGGACGAGCCTTCAGCCATGTTGCTGCGGCAAAAAAATCTTCCTGCATCTTTGGCCCGTTCACCGTGCCAAACAGTTTGCCGCCTGCGTCGTCGTCGCCGGGATAACCGCCAACGGATGTCAGCCCGTCCGGAGACAGTGTCATGAATCCCTCCAGAGCCAGGCGTCGTCCGATGTCTGCGATATGCGGGTTCAATCCACGATTCTCATGGACCACCAGAATCCCCGGCAGCTTTGCCGTTGCCGCAGCGGACGCGGGTCGCGCCAGCTGGCCTTTAATGGTGCCGTTGCCCTGGGGCGACGGCACCGTGACGGTCTCGATCTTTAGCCGGCTGTCGTTCGGTGGCACCACCTGGCCGAGCGCGTAGTTCGGCATGAGAGCGTCCGCAATTGCAGCGACGGTTAGACCGGCTATGGCGTACTTCTCTATACCCTCCATGAACTCGCGACGCGACATCCCGCCGTGAATGTAGACGTTGTACAGATCAATGAGAGGCTGGGGAAGCTTTTGTACCATCGGTCGGACTCCTTTGTTTTTGGTGAACTTTCGGGCGGAAGAATATCACTACTTCAGCGTAATCTGCAGCGGCAAAGACGGACCATGGACGTCGGAAATGGTGAACGTACGATCGCGTACCGCTCTTCCATCGAGCTGCATGGATTGCAGGGAGTGGGCGGCCTTCAGGTTATCCAGATCCAGGCGCCAGTCTCCTGCGGAAAGGCGCAATACGAAAGCCCCGTTGGAGGAAACAATCGTCCTCTCGACGGAGTTGGTCCCGATCAGCCACGCCGATACCTGGAGCGTATACTTCAGCGGCTTTTGCCCAGCGACAACAACTCGACCCGAGATTTGCCGTAATGCTCTTGCCTCCAATTCGAAATACAGATCGCGATCTTCGACCTCGATTTCCTTGTAGATGCGTTCAAACCGGTGCGAGCAGCAGACTTTCAGGACGTGGATACCCGGAAACACGGCAAAACGAAAGGTCCCGTCTTCGGTCAGCGTTGCGCTTTCGCTGCCGAAATACATCGTAGTCCCGGTCCAGGGACTATCGGCGAAATCGCCCTTGATACGTCCCGTAACGACGGTTCTCTTGACGCCGGTCTCAAGTACGGTTACCGATCTGCCGACCCACAGCGGTGATGTGAGTGCTGCTGCCATTAGCATCAGTGCAACGGTCAGCAGGAAGAGTCTCATGCGGGTCATGATAGCGGAGGCAGGCGGTCGGCTCAACGAATCATGCTAGGATCTGCATCACGATGCGCTTCAGTGGCCTCCTTCTGTGCGTATGCCTCTCGTTCCTGCTCCTGGCGTCGTGCTCCACTGCGGATCAGGATCCGGCGGGTGTTCCTGCCAAGCCCGGCGACGAACAGGCCGCGCTCAAGGCCCTTAACGACATCAACCGCGCCCAGGCCGACTTCATCCGGCGGACCCGTCGGTATGCGCAGACCACACAGGAACTGATTGCCGATCGCCTGCTGACCACAGAGCCCGAGGCCGAAGGCTACCGCATCCGTATGGTGCCGAGTCCGGATGCGGTCAGTTACACCGCCGAAGCTACCCCCGCCGAAAGTGCCGGTCGGCATTTCTTCACCGACAAGACAGGCATTATCCGCGTCGAAACAGGCAAACCCGCAACGGCCACCAGTCCGGAACTCTAAGGCGCGTTATCCCGTATCTCCAGGCGGGACCAGATCTGGGCAGCAGCTACCCAACAATCTCCTCACGCTTTAGTACAGACTGCGTCCAAAGATTGCCCGTTCTTCTTTTGTGGAGGGATTTTTGAAAACGACAAAAGCAAGATCTGCCACGGCGGCTATTTCCGGTCCTGTGTGGTGTCACCGGTGCTCAATTCGCATTGCTCCTTACGACACCCGATCGGTGCGGCACGGAAAGGTTTATCACCACGGCTGTTACGTGAAGGTCAGCCACGAGAAAGCGCAGGGCCGGCGCGGCTAATCGGAAGCAGTCTTCCGGGAAGCAAACACGGTTTCCGCAAATTCGCGTGCGGCGTGGGAATGCGCCTGGCTGCGCCGTCTGGCGAGATAAAGAGTTCGCTCGTACTGGAACCCTTCGACCGTGACCTTCGTGAGTTCGCCATGCTGAATTTCGTCCTGAACGCTCATCTCGGGTACGAAAGCGAGTCCCAGTCCCGCGGCAACGAGCTTCTTGATGGTTTCGATCATCGCCACTTCCATCACGATTCGCAGCGGCGTTTCGCTCGAGCGAAACGCTTCCACAACCTTTTGCCGCGACTGTGACGTCACCGTATGCGCGATAAACGACTCGGTGCCCAGTTCGTGCAAGGGTGTTTTGCCCTTCTTCGCAAGAGGATGATCGGGGCTCGCGATCAGAACGAGTTCGTCCTTCATGATCGGAACTGCTTCGATGTCTTTCTCGTCAGGCGCGAAGGAGATCAGCGCGAGATCGACCATGTTGTCTCGCAGGTCGTGAATCAGCTGGCGCGAGTTCTGCCGCGTCACATCAATGCGAATCTTCGGGTACTTCTTCCGAAACGCATGGATCAGCCGGGGCAGCAGGTAATTTCCGGTGCTTTCGTTGGCACCGATGCGGACGCGCCCGTCTTCGAGGCTCTGCAGTTCCTTGACGTGAGTGAGTGCCTCGTCGCGCAGGCCGAGCAGCCGCTGGGCGTATGCGAACAGGACCTCTCCGGCGGCGGTCAACTGATAGTTGCCGCGGCTGGCCCTGTCAAAAAGCAGCGCCCCCAGTTCTTCCTCGAGTTTGCGGATCGCCATGCTGACTGCAGGCTGCGTGCGAAACACGCGCTCGGACGCGCGTTGCACGCTCCGCAGTTCCGCGGTCGCCACAAACATCTCCAGCTGCATCATATCCATTGCGGCAGCTTAGCACGTTAAGAAGGGTGGGTCTGGGGTTGACGAAAATCGGGGCCAGACCGGTTGGGGAAATTGGTTATGTGGATTGGATAAGTACAACAGTCATCGGAAAATATTCATCGGACAGCCGAACATTGGGGGAACGCGGTTCCTCAATAACAAATCTCCAATGATTGTTGTCCGATGACTGTTGTACTTATCAATTTCTCGAAAAAGTAGAAGGGGGTCTGGCCTGGTCTGGCCCCGATTTCTCTACGTCGTCGGTGTCGACGACCGGATCCCGCGCTGCGCGCGGAACGCGATCTCGCGAGCTTCCTTGAGTTCTTCCTGCAGCCGGGTGATTTCCTTATTCGCTCGTCGAAGCGCCGCTTCAGCCTCTTCAGCCGCGTCCTGCGCGCGACGTTCGCTGCGAAGTCTCATGCGGTTCGCTTCTTCGATGCGGGCTTCGAAATCCGCCTGCAATTCCGCGATGACCTGCTTGCGCACCGCTTCCTGCGCGTCGGGAAGCGCCTGTTCGAGATGTTCAAGGCGCGTGGTCAGACGCTGACGCTCCTGGGTCAGCTGCACCGTCACCGCCTCGAGTTCATCACGCAGCCGTTTTCGCTCGTGTTCGTAGGCTTCGAGCCTGGGCTCATACTGACCGCGCAGTTCCTGATAGACTTCCTTCCGGATCTCATCGCGATTGTGGCGGACCTGCCGTTCGAGTTGCTGCACCTTAAGCCTCAACTCGTCACGTTCAGAATCAAACTTCGTCCGCTCAGCGTCGAAGTCTCGCTGCCATTCCTCGGCCGACTTCACCGCGCGGGTTGTCGGGAACTTGCCGAGCTTTTGCATCATGGCGCGCCGGGCCGCATCTTTCTGGTCATCGATATTGCCGACTTTTTTCAGATACTCAACCTCGGCCATCAGGCGACGGCGTTCGCTTTCCCACTGCAGTTCCCAGTCTTTTCGCGCGTCCTTCAGCCGCGATTCCACCTGCTCACGTACGGCGAGCGCAAGGCGCGCCGGATTATGGCTCTGTTCCAATGCCTGCAAGGCAGCGCCCTGCAGTGAATCGATTTGCGACTGGAACCTCGCTCTTTCCGCTTCCCAGCGGGCCTGCGCCGCCCCGATCTCGTCATGCATCTGCTGTCTTGCGCGCAGTGCTTCTTCCAGCTGGTAACGCAGCTGGGCCTGAAGGTCCGCGGAGGCGCCTTTGGTCGCGCCTTCTTTCGCTTTCTCTACTTCGGTTTCCAGCCCTTCGATCTCGGCAGTAAGGCGGCGCCGTTCTGCGCGCCACTGATCCTGGGAGCTTTCCAGCTCCGCTTCGATCTCATCTTTCTGCCGCCGGAGATCGCGGAGTTTGGCATCAAACTGTCTCTGAACTTCCTCGAGCAATTGTTCCTCCGCCGAGTGTGACCATGCGACCGCGTAGACATCGATCGCTTCGTCCTTCCCTTTCATATCCGCTCTGCCGAGCCTGACGCACTGAGCCCCCGCCTGATGAGCTGAATCGAGAAGGACGTCCGTGATTATGATCTGATCCGGCTCCGTCTGCTGCTGAACTTTCGCGGAAGCATTGACGACGTCCCCGAAAACATCGTTGTCCTTCTCCAGACCGGGGCCCATGTGGAGAGCGATACGGATATGAATATGGTCGTCCTGGTTCTCTGTGGCCTCACGATCCTGCTCCATGACCTGCTGCATGCGGATAGCTGCCCGGATCGCGCCTACGGGATCCTTGAAACAGGCCATAATCCCGTCCCCGATCGTCTTCACAACGCGGCCGCCGCTGCCAGAGATAACCGGAAACAAGAGATCGTTGTGATGCTGCAGCATGGCGAGACCCTCGGCGTCCCCTCGGCGTTCGAAGTACGAGGTCGATCCCTTGATGTCGCTGAAGAGTATCGTGACTTCGGTGCGCATCCGTCCCAACGCCTCCGCGCGCGACTTTCGGTCGCGCAGCTCGTCGGAGGACCGTTCAGGAGGATTTTCTTCGATGCTGCCGGTATCCGAGTCCATACACTCGGCGCCGATTATAACAGCGGGTCAGACGGGGCCCACGATATTCAATGCTTCCAATTCTTTATGCGTTGTCGCCATCCAGTATGGAACCAATGCCCCCGAGCAGAGACCCTTCCTCGCGCCCTCCTCGAAGCGCACCGGGCGCGGCGGCAATAATTCTGCCCGCCAGACGGCTTAACGGAAGCGATTGCAGCCAGATATGACCGGGACCCTGCAGAGTTGCAAAGAACAAACCTTCGCCACCGAACAGGGCGCTTTTGATCTTGCCGACGTACTGAATGTCATAGGAGACGGTTGGCTGGAACGCGACGATGCATCCCGTGTCAACGCGCATCACTTCCCCGGCTTTCAACTGCCGCTCCATTAACGTCCCGCCGGAGTGTACGAAGGCCCAGCCATCTCCCTGCAGGCGCTGCATGATGAATCCTTCGCCACCGAACAGGCCGACACCGAGCTTCCGCTGGAAGGCAATACCGATACTGACGCCCTTGGCGGCCGCGAGAAACGAATCCTTCTGCGCAATCAGTTCTCCGCCTACCTCGCTGAGGTGGACCGCGACGATCTTTCCCGGATAAGGAGCGCCGAACGCCAATTTGCGCTTCCCACTGCCGCGATTGAGGAAGACCGTCATGAACAAGGACTCGCCAGTGAGTAAACGTTTTCCCGCGCCGAGCAGTGAGCCGAAAAATCCGGTGTTCTGTTGTGAGCCGTCGCCGAAAACGGTTTCCATCTCGATTCCATCTTCCATGTACATCATTCCGCCGGCTTCCGCGACTATGGCTTCACCTGGGTCGAGTTCCACTTCGACAAACTGCATGTCGTCACCCAGAATTCGATAGTCGATTTCGTGCATTGCAGGCATGAGGCATCTCTCCTTCAAACGTGATCCGTATATGATGCCAGAATTCATGGTCCTGAAATGAAAGCAGATGTGATTGTTGTTGGCGCCGGGGCAGCAGGCCTGATGTGTGCGATCGAAGCGGGCCGTCGTCGACGAACCGTTATCGTTCTCGAACGTAATGCCGCCATCGGTGAAAAGATTCGAATCTCCGGCGGTGGGCGATGCAACTTCACGAACCTGCACACCCGGCCGGATAATTTCATTTCCGAAAATCCTTCGTTTGCGAAGTCCGCGCTTAGCCGGTACAGCCCGGAAGCTTTCATCCAGCTTGTGGAACACCACCGGATCCGATGGCACGAGAAGAAAGCGGGACAGCTGTTTTGTGACGGCTCCTCCCGCGAGATCCTGGCTATGCTTCGAAAGGAGTGTGCCATGGCGGGTGTGAAAATCGTTGCCGAGTGCCGCGTTCAATCGGTGCGGAAAGGTTTCGTTGTCGAAACCAATCAGGGCGTCCTCGAGTGCGATTCGCTGGTCATCGCGACCGGCGGCCTGTCGATTCCCAAGATTGGCGCGACAGACTTCGGGTATCGCATCGCGAAACAGTTCGGGCTCCGCGTGACGACGCTACGGCCGGGATTGGTGCCGCTGCTGTTCGATGAACCGAAGGAACTGCACGCGTTGCATGGCGTGTCATTTGAAGCGGACGTCCGTTGTGGACGAATACGGTTTCAAGAGAGTGTGCTGCTGACGCATCGCGGGCTCAGTGGACCAGGGATCCTGCAGATTTCATCCTACTGGAAGCCGGGAGACGCGATCTCGATCCGCGCGGTCGGGCATAAACCGCGGCGGCTGGCCCAGGCGTGGAAAGACGATCTGTGGACGCTGACGCCAAGTGGAACCGAAGGCTATGCCAAAGCCGAGGTCACTGCGGGTGGAATCGACACTGATGAACTGTCGTCATCGACGATGGAGTCGAAGAAGGTGCCGGGCTTGTACTTCATCGGAGAGGTCGTGGATGTCACCGGCCAGCTCGGCGGATTCAATTTCCAGTGGGCATGGGCCTCCGGGTTTGCCGCCGGGCAGAACGCCTAGAGAAAATCCGAGCCAGACTACTCGTTTCCATTTTTCGCGACGCAATCTGTCGAAGTTGAGCGATGCCCCAGACGAGAAAACCGGGGACAGATGTCGAGCGACGCCTCATGCCCCCCTGAGTCAGGGGGGCAGCGCGACCAAAGGGTCGCGCGAGCGGGGGTTCCTAAGCCGCATTCTTGCCAAGGTCAGCATTTGACAAAGCAGGCGAGACGCGAGAGACTCCTCTCAATAATCTATGGGACTGTACCAAAAGCCTGCCAAAGACGACGAGTTCGCAAACCATGATTTTTAATCAGTGGTGGATCGACATTCGTGCCCGCCTCGCTGCTTTCTTCCGGCGCAGAGAGATCTACGCCCGTGCAGATGAAGAGCTGCAGTTTCATCTCGCGATGCTCGAGAAGCGCATGATCGAATCGGGCATTTCGCCCGAAGACGCCCATGTTCTCGCTCGGCGTCAGCTGGGCAACACAACGCTGATCAAGGAACAGACTGTGGACGCCTGGGGGTACACCGTCGTGGACACGCTCATCCGCGATTTCCGCTATGCCGTGCGATCACTGATGAAGAAC
>DASTBJ010000524.1:0-3143 GCA_035712125.1 Terriglobia bacterium | reverse complement strand
CATTCGTATGTCTACTTCCAGACGAACTCATGCCGTATTGCTTCTCGCCGCGCTGATGGCCGTGTGTTTGCTGGGTGCGGCAACGGCTCAGAATCAAACCTGTCCTGGCGGACGGCTGTTGCTGCTCACGAACGGAAAGATTCACACGATGGATGCGCAGCGTTCCGTGGTGTCACGAGTTCGAATCGCTAACGGAACGTTCGTGGAAGTGGGCGACGCGGCCAGCGCTTCGGGCGGCTGCACGGATACGATCGACCTGAGAGGCCGCACCGTCATTCCGGGAATGATCGACAACCACTTTCATGTTCAACTCGTCGGAAGCCGACCCGGATATGAAACGCGCGCCATCGAAACAGCCTTCTCGATTGCCGAATTGCAGGCGGTGATTCGTGACCGCGCAAAGGGCGTACCGGCGGGCGGATTCATTACCGCAATCGGCGGCATTCTCCCCCGGCAGTTCCAGGAGAACCGGTTACCGACGTTGGCTGAACTGGACGCAGCGTCCTCGCAACATCCGGTATACATCCACTCGTCTTTTAACGGGCCTGCTGTTACGAATTCCCTGGGGAAGAAGTTTTTCGAAAGCCGCGGCATTCAGGTGTCCGAGGCCGGCATGATCCAGCAAAATGAGCCGACCTGGAATGCGCTGGACGCGTTGCGATCAAACTGGACACTTCAGGATACAAAACGCACCATGCAGCAGGTCTTCAGCTACTTCAATTCTGTGGGTCTCACGACGGTTCACTCCGTGCTCGGCTCACAGGAGCGCGGCCCGGCCCAGTATTTCGGCTGGGCCGAGCAGCGGCCAATGCTCGAGCTGAAACAGGAGGGCACGCTCACACTGCGGTTGCGTTTGTACTTTAATACCGGCCCTCGCGTTGACGGCAAACCGGGAAATCCTGAACTGCGGGACTTGCTGGACAATCAGATGTTTGATCTTGGCGATGACATGGTCAAAACAGCCGGTGTGGGCGAACACATTGTTGACTGGCCATTGGAAGGAGCCGTTCCGCTGGGGGAAGAGTACTACCAGTCGGTCCGACTTCTTGCGCAACGCGGCTGGCAGTTGATGGAACACAGCTTCAACGAGCCGAATCACGCAACGCGCGCCGATGTCTGGGAGCGTGTCAATCGCGAGTTTCCGATTACGAACCTGCGTTGGAGTATCGATCACGTGAACTCAATCGAACCACGGACACTCAATCGCATGAAAGCGCTGGGCGTCGGAGTCCGCGCACATGGCTGGCGTTTCCTTGCCGGGACGCCGGGTCAGGCCGGTCCCCCGTACCGCATGCTGCTCGAGAGCGGCATTCCCGTGGGTACGGGGATGGACGGCGCACAGGCCGCTCCAATCAACCCGTGGCTGAACGTCTACTACATGGTCACCGGGAAAAACGTCCGGGGCGAGTTGATCAACGACGGCCAGCAGATCACGCGAGAGCAGGCTGTCTGGCTCTACACTGGCGGGAACGGTTGGTTCTCTCGCGAGGAAAATACTCTTGGTTCAATTCAAGTGGGCCGGCTGGCCGACCTTGTGGTTTTGAACGCGGATGTCTTCGACCCGAAGGCCGTCCCCGACGAGGCTATTCGTCGTGTGCACTCTGTGTTGACCATCCTCGGCGGCAAAATCGTCCACGAAATTCGGTGACGCTGAGGAATTACCGCAGAGCGCTCACTTGTCTACGGTGAAGATCAGGATGTGTTGCCAGGGAAGGAACTCGAGCGACCGCTGGAATTTAAAGCCCATGGGTTCAAGCTCCGAACGAACCTCCTGAAGCGACATCTTGTGCAGTGGCTGGATAGGGACGCTCGGATCTTCTTTGCGGAACTCCACGAGCGCCACACGGCCGCCAGGCTTCAAGGAATTCCTGATGTGCCTCATCATTGTCGCGGGCTCGGAGAACTCGTGGTACACATCGACCATCAACACCAGATCGACTGAATTCGAGGGCAGCTTAGGATCGGTGGGAGTTCCGAGAATGATTTCGACATTGCGGAGCTTGCGACTCTCGATGTTCTTACGCAGAAGCTGAACCATCCCTTCCTGAATGTCTTCAGCAATGATCTTGCCGGTGGGGCCAACAATTTCCGACAACCGCCAAACGTGATAGCCCACACCGGCGCCGACGTCGGCAACAACAGCACCTTTCGGTATGTCGAGCGCCGCCAGCATGCGGTCCGGTTGTTCTTCCTGGATGCGTTCGGGACGGACGAGCCAATCCGCGCCGCCCATGCCCATCACAGGAGCAGGCTGGCGTTGCACGGCGGTTGGCGCCTGAGCTGCGGCGAGTAGAGCCAGTAGAGGGATTGAGAGCATTCGAGAGGTCAACATACGAACACACATATTAATATGATTCGGTCATGTCGATAACACAACGTTGGAACCCCGACTCGTACGCGCGTAACGCAAGGTTCGTATCCGATCTTGGATCGCCCGTATTGGAATTGCTTGCAGCGAAGTCAGGTGAGCGCATCCTTGACCTCGGTTGCGGGGATGGCGTCCTTACGAAAAGACTGGTGGAATCTGGATGCGAAGTCATTGGGATTGATTCCAGTCCTGCACAGATCGAAGCCGCGCGTAACCTTGGTCTCGAGGCCCGCGTCATGGATGCCCTGGAACTGCCTTTCAGGGAAGAGTTCGACGCCGTATTCAGCAATGCCGTCTTGCATTGGATTAAGAGTGCCGACCGGATGATCGCAGGTGTGTTTCGTGCGCTGAAGCCCCAGGGGCGATTTGTTGCCGAGTGCGGAGGCTATGGATGTATCAACAAGATCCGGACGGCACTCGTTCATGCATTGGATCGGCGCGGATTGCCTGGCGAAGCTTATGTGCCCTGGTATTTTCCAACTCCTGGTGACTATGCGACCCGGCTGGAGAAAGCCGGTTTTCGCGTGGATAGTATTGCGCTGATTCCGCGTCCAACTCCGTTGCCCGGAGATATCGTCGCCTACCTCGAGACGTTTGCTCAAAACTTCCTGGCCGCACTTGCCCCCGACGCTCGTCCGGGGTACCTGGATGAAGTGCGCGCGATATTGGAGCCCCAACTTCGAGACGGCAACGGGGTGTGGATAGCCGATTACGTGCGGCTGCGCTTTGCCGCAACCAGGGCATAGTTGCCTCGGTTACTTGCCGGGCCGGTTCG
>DASTBJ010000523.1:0-3631 GCA_035712125.1 Terriglobia bacterium | reverse complement strand
ACGGTCTCGCACTACTTGCCCTGGAAAGGCAGGATGGACCCGCAGCGGCTCAGTTTATTAAGCAGATTGAAACGATTGAACCCACCTATAACCAACTGCCCGAACTGCGCACGCGTCTGCAGGCCATTTCCAGCGGAAAGTAAGGCGTCGTGCGCGGCATGATCCGTATTCTGTTTCTCGCTGTGCTCATCGTGGCCGTACTCACGGCGATCCGGGGAATTCGCGCTGGACTCAAGCGAAAGTAGATCAATCCTGAATGCGCATCCCGTAGAACGAGCGGTAGACGAAAATCGTCGATACGGCAATGAATACGACCGCGAGTAACGTCGCCATGCCCCCGCCATGCATCCTCATCGAAATCGCCAGGTCGACGGCGAGTAGTCCAAACAGCGTGGTGAACTTGATGATCGGGTTCAACGCGACCGAGCTTGTGTCCTTGAACGGGTCACCAACAGTGTCGCCGACGACTGTCGCGGCATGAAGGTCTGTTCCCTTCGCCTTCAACTCGGTCTCAACAATCTTCTTGGCGTTATCCCAGGCACCACCTGCATTCGCCATGAAGATCGCCTGGAAGAGTCCAAACAGCGCGATCGAAATCAGGTAGCCGATGAAGAAGTAAGGATCAACGAACGCAAATCCGAGCGACGCGAAGAATACAGTCAGGAAGATGTTGAACATGCCCTTCTGCGCATACTGCGTACAGATGGCGACGACTTTCTTGGAATCTGAAACGGACGCTCTCGTGCTGCCTTCAAGCTTGATGTTGGCCTTGATGAATTCCACAGCGCGGTAGGCGCCTGTGCTCACTGCCTGGGTTGAGGCTCCGGTGAACCAGTAAATCACCGAACCTCCGGCGATCATGCCGAGCAGGAACAGCGGATTGATCGGCGATAGCTGCTGCAGCAGTACGGGATCCATTGTGCCGGTGCCGTTCGGATCCGTAAGGCTCACGATCATCGAAAAAATCATCGTCGTCGCGCCAACAACGGCAGTACCGATCAGCACGGGTTTCGCCGTGGCTTTGAACGTATTCCCGGCCCCATCGTTTTCTTCGAGATGTTCCTTGGCGATTTCGAATTTGGGTTCAAAGCCGAAGTTCTTTTTGATGTCGGCTTCGATACCCGGAATCTGTTCTATCGTCGATAACTCATAAACCGATTGCGCATTGTCTGTAACAGGGCCATAGGAATCGACAGCGATGGTCACGGGACCCATTCCAAGGAATCCGAAGGCGATAAGACCAAACGCAAAGACGGCCGGGGCCAGCATCAGCCCAACCGGGAACAGGGTTGTCACCCCGTAACCGATCGCCATGAGCACGAGAATCGCAGCACCCAGCCAGTACGCACTGAAATTCCCCGCGACAAGACCCGACAGAATATTCAGCGAAGGGCCGCCTTCCCGTGAAGACGTCACCACTTCCCGGACATGCCGTGATTCGGTGGACGTGAACACTTTGACGAGTTCCGGTATGAGGGCGCCTGCGACGGTCCCGCAGGTAATGATCGTCGATAACTTCCACCACAGTGTGCTGTCGCCTGCCAGATTCGGTATCAATAGATACGACACAATGTAGGTAATGACGACGGACACAGCAGAGGTCAGCCAGACGAGCATGGTGAGCGGAGCTTCGTAGTTGAACTTGTCCGCATTCAGGTACCTGCTCTTCGCGATGGCGCCATTGATGAAGTAGCTCAGGGCTGAAGCGATGACCATCATGATACGCATCGCAAAGATCCATACCAGCAACTGCACACGAACGAGTTCGCTGGGAACGGCAAGCACAATGAAGGCGATAAGCGCAACGCCGGTTACGCCATAGGTTTCAAAGCCGTCGGCCGAAGGTCCCACAGAGTCGCCTGCGTTATCACCCGTGCAGTCGGCAATCACGCCCGGATTACGCGCATCGTCTTCCTTGATTTTGAAGACGATCTTCATCAGATCCGCACCGATGTCCGCGATCTTTGTAAAAATCCCACCCGCGACGCGAAGTGCGGCAGCACCGAGTGATTCTCCGATCGCGAACCCGATAAAGCACTTCCCTGCCAATTCACGCGGCATAAACAGCAGGATGAAGAGCATCAGAAGGAGTTCGACGCTGATGAGCAGCATGCCGATGCTCATACCCGCCTGCAGAGGAATGTCATAACAGGGGTATGGTTTGCCGCGGAGACTGGCAAATGCGGTACGCGAGTTTGCGAATGTGTTTACTCGAATCCCGAACCATGCAACCGCATAGCTGCCCGCGATACCGATCAGGCTGAACAGAATAATGATGGCGACGTTCGAAGCGCCGACAGGTTCGAGGAAGCCGAAATAGAGAGTGATGGCTGCGACGATGAACGCCCAGAGAATCATCAGGAACTTGCCCTGCGTAAGGAGGTAGGTCTTGCAGGTCTCATAGATCAACTCGGAAATCTCTTTCATCGAGCCATGCACGGGCAGATTCTTCAGGCGCTGATAAATCATGAGACCGAAGAGCAACCCCAGGCCGCACACCACCAGGCCGCCCATCAATAGCGTGTCACCCGGCACTCCGAGGAAAGACGCCTGCCCCAGATCTGGTAGTACGATATCGGTTTCGCCGGCGTATACAGAAACTTCAAGACCCAAACAGATCGCAATCGCGACCAGCAAGAAAAAAACACGCTTCATTTAAAACTTCAGCGATTTCGGGTCTAACCAATCCCGAAGCGCATCTCCAAGAAAGTTAAAAGACAATACGGTTAATACCAGCGCCGCCGACGGAAACACCACCATGTGCGGAGCGTCAAACAAGTGGCTCCGGCCGTCATTGAGCATTGCGCCCCAGCTCGGAGTCGGCGGGGCTATGCCCAGACCCAGAAAGCTCAGAGACGCTTCCAACAAAATCGCGGCCGCCATCCCAATGCTGGCCTGCACCAGGACCGGCTGAATGATGCTCGGCAACACATGTAAAAAGAAAATGCGTGGGCCAGACGCGCCAAGCGCAGTGGCGGCTTCGACGAACTCCAGCGTCTTGACCTTCAAGACCTGCCCCCGCGCCAGCCGCGCGTATCCGGCCAATCCGATAACACTCAGTGCGAAAATCAGGCGATCAATTCCAGGTCCCAGAAACGCCACCAATGCGATGGCGAGGAGAATCCCCGGAAACGCCATCAAGGAATTAACAACGATCACCGTTACGATGGTGTCCACGTGCCCACCAACGTACCCGGCGAATCCTCCGATGAGTACGCCAAATATCCCGGAGAGCAAAACTACCGTCGCCCCCACCCGCATACTGATGCGGGTCCCCAGCAGGACGCGGGAAAGGATATCACGGCCCAACTCATCGTGACCAAAAGGATGCTCCCAGGAGGGTCCCCGCAGCCTGGCCGCGAGATCCTGCACCGCGGGATCGTAGGGCATGATCCAGGGGGCGAACAATGCGACGAAAGTCAGAGTCGTTATAACCATGCCTCCGAAGAGCGCCACCTTGTTCCGTCGGAAAAGCCTAGTCATAACGTATGCGTGGGTCGACGACCGAATAGATCGCATCGGTCACGAGGTTAATCAGGATGTAACTGAGCGAAATCGTCAGGATGCAACCCTGCAACAGTGGATAATCTCGGGCATTAATCGCCTGAACAGTCAGCCTCCCCAGGCCTGG
>DASTBJ010000522.1:0-2121 GCA_035712125.1 Terriglobia bacterium | reverse complement strand
GGTTTCTGCCGACCGGCTTTTGGCGGAGTCTTCCGCTTCCATTGGTGAAGTATTGCCGCAAACAAAGATCAACTCTCTCACTCTCGTAGTCAACGACGTACTCGATCTTGTCCGGGTACTGCCGGGATTCAGGGAAAGCGCCGCGGGCGCCGGGTTCGACACGTTCGCCGGAGTCCCGGCGGGTATGGTAAACACAACGCGGGATGGACTCAGCGTCACGGACGGTCGCTTCAACAATGGCATTTTCTCGACCACAACGATGAACCCTGATTTGGTGGGCGAAGTGCGCCTGATCCTGACACCAGTGGATGCAGAATTCGGCCGAGGTAACGGGCAAATACAGATCACCACGCGCTCGGGGACCAACCGTTATAGCGGTTCAGCCGTGTGGAACGTCGAGAATACCGCGCTGAACCCCAACACATGGGCAAACAACCGAAATGTCGATGCAAACGGCCAGTGGTCGCCGACCCAGCCGGATTGGAGAAACAATCACGAATATTCGATCGCGTTCGGCGGACCGATCATCCGGAACAAGACCTTCTTCTATGCGCTTTGGGATCAGGACATCAACAGATCGCGGGCCCAGGTCAACGGAATTGTGCTGACAGATACTGCCAGGCTAGGAATCTTTCGCTACTTTGACGGCTGGAATCCCGCGACCTTCGACAGGGCGATGACGCAGACTCCCACGAGCGCGACCAATCGAATCGCTCCGGCCGTAGACACCGCAGGCAATCCCGTGCCGCCGACACTCAACGCCAACGGAACACCGTATTCCGGAGCGGGCCTGATGTGTTTCAGTGTTTTCGGAACGATGCGCCTTGACACGAATGGTGGGATGGTTCCATTTACTCCATCGGATTGCCCTGGTGGCACGATCCTCAACCCCGTTGGCAACCCTGCCTGGGATACCAATCGCGCGACAGTCGACTCCACCGGGTACATCTACAAAGCTCTTTTGAGCCCGATGCCGAAGGCGAATTATTTCGGTGGCGTGGCTACGGACGGCCTCAATACGGCGACGATCCGCTGGGTCAGCGGAAGAAGCGGCAACGCCGGAGCCGGCACGACCTTCGGGACCGGCACAGACTTCAATCGCACGCAGTTCAACCTCAAGATGGACCACAATTTCAATTCGAATCACAAGATCAGCGGCAGTTACACTCTGGAACGGAATGACGCGGCGGACGGCTTATCCAACTGGCCCGACGGTTATAACGGTGACATCATCAGGAGGCCGCACGTCCTTTCGACCAACTTCACTTCGACGATCAGTCCCACCCTCCTCAACGAAGCGCGCTTTGGGATGCGGTACAACAAAACCGACGGGCGGCGAGCGTGGCAAACGGGCAATCCAGATGTGGACGCCATTACGAGCCTGATGTCGGGCGGCCCGGATCCGGGGATCACGCGGAGTGCCGGCGCCATTTATCCGGTTGTCATAGGCCCTGCCGGGAGCACTGCGCCCGGCACCGCGTACAATTTCAGCGGTGCGAACTCGCAGTTCACGCTCGCGGGCTCCGACAACGGCAACAAGAGCATCCTCTACAGCTATGCCGACACGTTGAGCTGGACGAAGGGGGCGCATGCTTTCAAATTTGGGGTAGAGCTTCGACCGACCACCAGTCAGGGATACAGTAACTTTCCGGAACAATATCCGCTCGTCCGTGGCGGCTCCGGTTCCGTCCTATCGCCACTTGCCAGCGGCAACACGGGTGTAACGGCGTCCCTGGCGAACGCGCTCACAACGACGCGGACCAATGCAAGCCAGCTGCTGTATTTGCTGTCGGGCACTGTGGACACGGTGACGATGTCGTACTGGATTAACTCCTTCGCGGATGTGGACGAAGCCAAATGGCAGAGTATCGTTACCCAGCCGAAGATATACCGCACCATCGTCTCCAACGAAGCGGCCGCCTTTGTAAAGGATGATTGGAAAATCACCCGCAATCTGACGCTGAACCTGGGAGCCCGTTGGGAATACTACGGCTCCCCTTACATACAGGAGGGGTTCACGTCCGCCGTACGCGATCTCGGCACAGGTGCATTCGGCGTCGGTCGAAGCACCACTTCAGGGGCGTTCGATAACTGGCTCCAACCCGGTGCCAGCCCCGTGTA
>DASTBJ010000521.1:0-3937 GCA_035712125.1 Terriglobia bacterium | reverse complement strand
GTGTATTCGATGACCTGGCGATTGACGAACTCGACCTCACCGTCTGCCGTCAAGAGCGCGACCAAACCTGGAATACTGTCCACCAGCAGGCGCGCATTGCGGTCGTTTTCGTGCAGAAGGCGTTTCTGCTGCAGACTGATGGTCGCCTGATTCGCGGCGACATCCAGAAGCAGCCTCTCCGTTTGCGTCGGGAAGTCAGAGCGCACAGAACCAGCGGCGACGGTGCCGATTTCACCGCGGAGCCCAAGAGGTGCGGACGCAATGGACAGATTGACTTCTCGGAGGACGATCTGTGTGCGTGACGGCGACGTCGGTGGCGTATCGCCCGTTGACAAGTCGATCGCCTGAGTGATTTCTTGGACTCCAGCGGTACCTTGCAGCGATTCGGCGACTCGCACCATCTCCAGCGGAGGCCCACCCTCCGGGTCGTGCAATCGCATACTTACAAAACTCAACCGGAGTGTCCCAAGCAGTGCGTCTAGTAAGGTGCTCGCAATTTGAGTCGGTTCGTCGGCCGTCCAGTGAGCAGGCAGCGCCATGATGTTGATCAAAGCGTTCATGCAGTCACGCAAACGCGTGACTGTTTCGGCCGAATATTCCCGGGGCGCGCCCACGTCAAACCGCCGTCTCGCCGCGCGGTGGGCCAGGCTGGGCAATCCGTAACGGATCTTTGCTCATGGTTCACCCCTCCCAGGCGTGTTCACGTCGAATAGTGTCCATACAGCGTAGCGCATCACCACACTTCTACGGCCACAATCGTTCCTCCCACTGTCAGGCGCCATGTAGTGGAAAGCCGCTCGTGGTGTTGGTCGAGTGAGCGCTCCGGACCAATACGAAGGTATCGTCGATACCATCGTCTGATAGATCGAACTGCGCGAGTCTGGTTTCATGTGTTCGAGGAATACAAATGAATCCACTCGAAACGACCACTATCAGCGCGGCGGCAGCGACGCTCGCCGCAGGCGAAACCAACGATACTGTGATCCGACCGTTCCGCGTCAACGTTCCGGACGCCGACCTCGCCGACCTGAAGCGCCGCCTCACGACGACCCGCTGGCCCGACCAAGAGACGGTCGCCGATCAGTCGCGCGGTGTCGGTCTTTTTCGGCTCCCAAAGGAGGTATTGAAATGAACTGTCAACACAAAGGAAGTATTCAAATGAAGATTCAACACATCGCATCAATGGCGTTCGTCTTGGCATCGATCCTGGTTGTTGGCATCACGATCGCGGCGCAGGATCGGTACACGCTGAAATCGCCCAGCGGTATCTCGTTTTCGGAATTCAAGGGCTACGAGGCATGGCAGGCGATTTCCGTCAGCCAGCCCGATGATGCTGGCGGGTGCGGTTCTTCGCCAGCTCCTGGGTGCATCAAGATGATTGTGGGGAATCCCGAGATGATCAAGGCGTACAACAGCGGCCTTCCAGCCAACGGCAAATCTTTTCCAGACGGAGCGGCGTTCGCCAAGATCGAATGGCAGAAGGGTCGCGAAGAGGCAGCTTATGGCGTGACCGTACCGGGAACTTATTCCGAAGTGGGCTTCATGCTGAAGGACTCAAAGCGATTTCCGAAGACAAACGGATGGGGGTACGCCACGTTCAGGTACGACGCAGCCTCCGACAAGTTCAAGGCTTTTGGCGACAGCCCAGAGTTCGTGAACACCTGTCACGGGTGCCATACCCTTGTGAAAGCGCGGGACTTTGTCTTTACGGACTACGCGAAACGGTGAGTGCATCTGCGGTCCCAGGGCACAGCACTGATTAAGCTCGTGAACAGAGGGCTTGCACACAATAGGAGGGCCTCATGTCTGGACAGTTCGTATCACGCGGTTTCCAGGGGGGACGCCCATCGGCAGAAACCCGAGATCGTCTGCCACCCGGACAGCACGCAGTGAGTGACTTTCCGGTGCTGTCCGCCGGACCGACTCCACAAGTTACGCACGAGAATTGGCAACTGACAATAGAGGGACTAGTGCAGGAGCCGATCACCTGGCGGTGGGAAGACTTCCTGAAACTTCCGTCACAAGAGTTCACAGTGAACATTCATTGTGTGACGTCATGGTCGAAGTTCGATACACGCTGGCGCGGCGTCAGCATGGATACGCTGTTTGAACACGTCACGCTTGATCCGAGGGCGCGCTACGCCACTGCTCATTGCCATGGAGGCTATACGACCAATCTCCCGATTGACGAGTTGATCAATGGTCAGGCGTTCGTCGCCTACGAGTACGACGGGAAGCCGCTGCCGGCGGAACACGGCGGGCTAGCGCGGCTGGTTGTACCACACCTCTATTTCTGGAAAAGCGCCAAATGGCTTCGCGGCCTTCGGTTCATGGAAAGCAATCAGCGCGGCTTCTGGGAGTCGCTCGGGTATCACAATCACGGCGATCCCTGGAAGGAAGAACGTTACAGCTCCGACTATTAGATTCGGGCTGCTGAGGAGTTTACGTTGAAACAGTCTATTCAATGGCAGATTGCCCAGGTCAAAGCCATCAAGCACGAGACACCGACGGTGAAGACCTTCACCCTTAGCATTCCGGCCTGGGTGCAGCATCGGGCGGGCCAGCATTACGACGTTCGCCTTACGGCACCGGATGGGTATCAGGCACAGCGAAGCTACTCCATCGCCTCAGAGCCGGAACGGGTGGGGGACATCGATTTGACGGTCGAACGACTGGGCGACGGTGAGGTCTCGCCCTATCTGCATGATGTACTTGTTCCGGGCGATCAGATCGAACTGCGCGGTCCGCTTGGAGGATATTTTGTTTGGGACACGACTCTCGGCGGTCCTCTGCTACTGATCGCGGGCGGCTCTGGCATCGTGCCGCTCATGGCAATGGTGCGCCATCGAGTGGCGCAGCGTTCTGACATTCCTACTCGGCTCCTGCACAGTGTGCGGACGCCGGAGGCAGTCATTTATGCCGAAGAATTGAGTCGGCTCTCAAAGCAACAGACCCGTCTCGACGTGACATACACCTTCACTCGTCAAGCGCCCGCGAACTGGCGGGGCTATGCGCGCCGGGTCGACGAAATGATACTTCGTGAGGTGCTGCAAACTCTCGGAAACAAACCACGCATTTACATTTGTGGGCCGACTGCTCTAGTCGAGGTGGCAGCCAACACACTTGCAGGCATTGGAGTCGACGCTGAGTCCATCCGTACGGAACGATTTGGGCCAACAGGAGGGCGTTGAATGAGCGAGCTTGACCAGTCAATGGACATGAACACAAAGATGATGCTGGACGGCAACGCGCTTGCTGGGAAGCTGCAAGCGATCTTCGGGGCCGAAATGACTGCAACGAGCACCATCTGTGCCCAGTGCGGCGGTACGAGCCTGATGGGTGAACTGCGGGCGTTCACTCAATCGCCGGGCATTGTGCTGCGCTGTCCTACATGTGAAGGGGTGATGCTTCGGCTGGTGCAGACTCCCCGGGCGACGCTCCTTGATGCGCGCGGCGTTATGTATTTGAAGATTCCGAGCTAAGCATATTTTGGCAACGCCCTTAGGAGATCCACCAATGACCGAAACGATCAACCACGACCGTCGCCGCATAGTCGGCAAGGAATAACGATGACCTCAGAGCACCCACAGCACATAGCATCTGGTCGATCGACGCTTGTCACTGCCGCAGGGGCCGCGCTGGTTTGCAGCCTCTTCATTTTCTCCTTTGCCGTCGCGCAGACGTCCTCAACAGGAAGCGCGGCCGAAGATCGCTCCATCCGCGCCTTCAAAGTGCAGGTACCGCAAGCCGCGCTCGATGACCTCCGCAGGCGCATCAACGCCACGCGCTGGCCCGACCGCGAAACCGTCGCCGATCGGTCGCAGGGCACGCAGCTGGCCAGTCTACAGAATCTTGTTCGCTACTGGGGCACGGACTACGACTGGCGGAAAGTGGAGGCGAAGCTCAATGCGCTGCCGCAGTTCATCACGACGATCGA
>DASTBJ010000520.1:0-5915 GCA_035712125.1 Terriglobia bacterium | reverse complement strand
TTAATAATAGCTAATGGTTAATTGTTAGTTGTTATCGTCGGATGCACAGTCCATCGGCGCAGCATTTTTACAAAAACCAGTGCGCGCCAGCGCCACCGACGATAACAACTAACAATTAACCATTAGCTATTAATAAATTTACGTGTCTGTCCCCAATTTCCGCCAACCAAAGCGCCAAACGCGACGTCTTGAGAACTATCCGAAAGCTTGTCCCAGAGATATCTTGCTGACGGAGCACTCGCCTTTGCAGATCGTGATTCTGGCACTCGTCGTTTTGACTGCTTTTCCTGCGATGGCGCAGGAACCCGGCGGTCTCTCCACCCGCAATCCCCTCGACGAAATCCGCGATGAGGTCGTGCAGGTCCTTGCAACAGCTGAAGTTCCGTTCACCGAGGAGCAGGCGCGCGCCATCGTTCTTGTCCTCGAAGAGTCGCGGCGGGCTTCCGAGCAACTCTTCGGCGAAGTGATGGATTTCCGTGACGGCCCGCCTCAGGGCGAGCGACTGGACCGCGCTCGTGCCGGCATCCAGTGGATGAACGACGATTTCAGCAAGCGCGTCCGCCAGTACCTCACAGAAATGCAGCGGGCGGCATGGGACATGCACCTGGCGGAAAAGGCGGCGGCATTGCCGATGGACGGTTCACAGTCCGGTACCGCCGGAACAAAAGAGCAGGTTCAGCAGATCCGAATCAACAGCAATCCCTACACAGCGGAAAACCAGTATTTCGGTTACGCGGGAAGCGGCGGCAGCTTCGGCTTTGCCGGCGGCGGAGGAGTCAGCGCGGAAATCTTTCAGCGCGGCGGAACGGGAGCGTTCCATGGCGCTTATGAATTCCGTTTCCGGGACGAGTCGCTGAACGCGCGTAACGCCTTTTCCCCGACTCGGCCTCCCTACCAGCAGCGCAATTTCAACGTCAACACGAGTGGTCCCATAATCCGGAACCGGCTCACCGTAAGCGTCGGGGGCAGCCAGACGGAACAGGACAATGTCGGCACCATCAACGCCCAAACTCCGACCGGACCTTATTATCTCGGCTTCACGCGGCCGTACGTCTCCAGAAACGCGTACGCGAACGGCACCTATCAAATCCGAAAAACGCAGTCGCTCCAGTTCAACTTCAACTATGGGATGAATCGCCGCGAGAACCAGGGAATGGGAGGGTTCAATCTCCCCAGTCGTGCTTTCAGCGGTAGCGGAAACAACAAGAGCGGCAGCATTCGTCATCTGTGGTTCAAGTCCGAGCGGCTGGTCCAGGACATCTCTTATAACTTCAACTTCAACCACGACGAAATCACACCCGTGACCGTCGCTCCCTCGATCGAAGTTGTCGGGGCGTTCAGTGATGGGGGATTCCCGGAAAAAAGTGCGTACAACGGGCGAACCCACAATGTTCGCGCGCTCTGGATCTATACCGGCAGCCGATGGGCGCTACGAACGGGAGGAAACTTCTACACGACCAATCCCGAGCAGATTTCCGAGAACAACTTTCTGGGAAACTTTCAATTCTCAAGCCTGGAGGCTTTTCAGGCCGGGCAGCCCACCAGCTATCGCGTAACGCGCGGAGAACCTCGTCTGGAGATCACACACCGCGAATGGAGCGCCTTCCTTCAGAACGATTACAAGTATTCCGACCGCATCACATTCTTCTTTGGGCTTCGGTACGAAGGACAAAACGACGTGAAGGATCGGAACAACCTCGATCCTCGCATCGGGATCGCCTATGCCGTTGGGAACTCGACCGTCTTGCGCGCAGGCGCCGGTGTTTTCCACATGCGCGTGGACAACTGGATCATTCGAGAGATGCTGCGGCTGGATGGGACGCGTCAGTACGAGATCATCATCAGCAATCCATCCTATCCGGATCCCTTTCAGACAGGCGATGTCACGGTCGTGCCGCCCGGATCGCGGCGTATTTATGGCGACTCTTTATCCAACCCCTATTACACCGGCCTGTCGTTTGCCATCGAACAGAGCCTGCCCAGGAATCTCTTCGTCTCTGCCTCCATCGATTACCACCGCGGGGCGAGCCTGCCGAGAACACGGGATTTGAATGCCCCGCTTCCAGGAACATTGCCCGATGCGACGGGAAAGCTCCCGAGGCCGGATCCGACTCAGGGAAACATATGGCTGCTTGAATCCACGGGCTCGTCAAAATGGACGGGAATCAAAGTGAATATGCGACAGCGGTTCAGCATCTTCAATGTGAATGCCGGGTACACGTTTCAGTTGAATACCGGCGATGCCTCGGCGGATGGCGCGTTCGTGAATCCGTCGAACAGCTACGATCTCGCCGCAGACTGGGCTAACTATCCGCGACATCAGTTCAGCGGCAGCCTCAATTCGCGCCTCCCGTTCGATATCTTCCTGACAACCAGCTTCGCCTTGAATAGTGGAAACCGGTACAGCATTACGACAGGCAAGGACGATAACGGCGACGGCATCACGAACGATCGGCCTCTCGGTATGCCACGTTTCACGGAAACCGGTCCGATTTACAAAAGCATCGGCTTCAATATTTCTAAGGCCTTCCGAATCGGTGCCAGCAAGAACGGCGACGCAAAAAACCTCAATTTCTTCGCCAACATGGACAACGCCTTCAATACCGTCAACCTGGGTACGCCAAGCGGTACTCTGACCTCGCCGTTTTTCGGAAAATCCACCTCCGCGTCCAATCCTCGGGAGATAGAGGTTGGCCTGCGGTTTCAGTTCTAATTGGTTCCCAAAATGTCAGCTGTCCGTTGATAACAAATAACAATTATCCGATAACCATTAACAAAGCTTTCTTAACCCTTTCTGAAAGATGCTTTGTTAATGGTTATCGGATAATTGTTATTTGTTATCAACGGACAGCTGACATTTCTTGCGAACTTCGCATTGGACGCCGTTACCACCGTGTTGATATAACTCCACGTCATCTCGAAGGATCGTCCGATGACGAACAAGGAGGCTCACGTGTCCCGAACCGCTCTTACAGCCACAGTTGTTTTCACTCTCCTCACCTTTTCAACAACGGCTGATGCAGCCCAGAGTCCCAGATGCACCGCGGAAAATGGGCAAAGCCTGATCGAAAAGGGCCGATACGAGGCCGCGATCCGCGAGTTTAGCTGCGTTATTGGAGCAGCGCCCACCGAAGTCGAAGGGTACCGCGGAAGAATCGAGGCGAGACTACTGCTCGGTCAATATTCGGAGGCTGTCCGGGACTACACGAAGGTCACGGCCTTTGTTCTGCCTGTGCATCCCGACGCCGCGACGACAATCTACGGAGGTTACGCCGCGCGCCTTTCGATCGACCCGGACAACGTCACGGCGCTGATGGCCGGCAGCTTCGCCCGCTGGTACTTCTTCGATTACAACGGTGCGATTCACATGATCAACGACCTTCTCGACGTGCAGCCCGGCAGCGTGTACGGCAATCTCTTCCGTGGCTCGAGCCGGATACTTCAGGGGGCGACCGCGGCTAAAGGTGTCGTGGATCTTGAGGTTGCGCTGGCGCTCGAACCCGACAGCCCCGACGTCCGCTTCATTGTTGCCGATGCGTATACGTATGGCATCTCCGATCCGGCGCGGGCCTTCTTTGAGGCCTCGCTCGCGTTTGCGGGAGGCCTTGATACACCTCGGGTAAATGCGATGCTCGCGGCTGCGTACAACGCGTTCGGTGATGAATTGGCGGCCGCAGCACACATTGAGAGGCACTTTGAGCTTGTAACCACGGAACTCCTGCCGACTGCACCGCTGACAGCCGGAGGATCGATGAACCTGGGCGTTGTGCCGGGACGGGTCTATGAGATCCCGATCACCGTGAGTGCGGGAGAGAAGATTTCGATAGCGACCAGCAGCCATGATTACTGGGACACGATACTTTTGCTGTACGCTCCGGATGGGACGGCCATTCTCGGCAGGGACGATGATAAGGCATATTTCGCGGCGTTCGAGCGGGTGGCGGGGGTTAGTGGGACGTATCGGATCCAGGTGACGTTCTTTGAGGGTGTGATCACGGGGAGTTTGCTGGTACAGCGGGGAAAGTGAGCAGACAGGAAATGGTGACAGAGAGCTATTGTTCCCCAATGTTCGGCTGTCCGATGACTGCTGTCCGATGACTGCTGTACTTATCCAATAGCTCTCTGTCCCCAATTTCTCGCGAGATAGAGGTTGGCCTCCGGTTTCAGTTCTAATTGGTTCCCAAAATGTCAGCTATCCGTTGATAACAAATAACAATTATCCGATAACCATTAACAAAGCTTTCTTAACTCTTTCTGAAAGATGCTTTGTTAATGGTTATCGGATAATTGTTATTTGTTATCAAGGACAGCTGACATTTCTGCGAAAAGAAAAATAGCTCTCTGTCCCCAATTTCAGCTACAGCGCGGCTCGCTCCGTCAGCACCCGTGCTCGCACGTCATCCACTAATTGCTGCACCGTTGCAGGTGATCCTCCCGTCTTCGCATCTTTCCACGCGTTGACCAGCCGGGGCAGCTCCTCGTCCGCCACCCTGATGTGCGCGTCCAGCAGCACGTCATTCGCATGCCGTTCAACCGTCTCCACGTGTTCATAATGGTGCGCCACAATCCGATTCGTCGTATCGCGCTTCAGCAACGCTTCCGTCGTCTCGACGTTGTTCATCGCATCCAGTTTCACGTCGTACGGACCGATTGGCGACAGCAGTTTCACCACCACCGGAGTGATCTCAACCCCAATAATCAGCAGCACCACAAACGTGCTGATCCACCACACGGCGGTCGAGTTCGCGGCAAGATCGGACAACGCCCGCATCCTGGTCAAAAAGTCATCGTTGAGACTGCTTCGGAACGCGGCCACCTGCGCGGTGATCTGCGCATCGATCCGATCGCGCTCGGTCTGCACCTGCTGCAGGCGCTGCTGCAACCCGGTCACCTGCTGGCGCGCCTGAACGGCCGCTTCCTGCTTCACCCGTGCCACCTCGCTGTAACCGTAGCGACGGCTTCCGCCGGTGCCATCTGCCTCCTTGTGAAACTCGTCTTCGAGAGCCTGCGCTCTGGCCTCGGCCGCAGCGGCTTCGTCGCCCATCGTCTTGAGTTCGGTATCCAGGGTTCCAAGCGAACTGCTCTCTATCAAGCCGTTGCGCTTCTCCTGAACGGCCTGTTCCTGATTGATTGCGGCCTGACCTGCGATGGCATTCTGGAATAGCCGAAGCTCCAGAGGTTTGGACAGCGTGATACCGATCAGAACAGCGAGCCCGATTCGGGGAAGCGCGGGCAGCCACGTTTCCCGCAGCCGCTGTCGCCAACGCGTTGCCGGATCACTCGGCTTTCGGAGAGAAGAAACGATATAGCGATCCAGATTAAAGATCGCCAGACCCCAGAGAAGGCCAAACGCGATCGAGATCAGAACACCATAGGATCCACTGGCCAGCGTGGAATAGATCGCGTAGAACCCGGAGAAGAACGCGAGCACTCCTGTCGTTAAAACGGCTCCGCCGATACCTTCATACTTTGCCTTTTCCGTTGGATACTTGCTCAGTACTTCAGGAACCACACCGGCGCACCACCAGAGGAAATTCCGTTGCGTCGGCGCGGTGTCATTCTGGGCGTTGTTCATTTGTGGCCTCCGAAGACGTGCAGATACACGTCCACTCCGGTATATACGGTCCAAACTGGCGTTTGGTTCACAGCTTTTTCAGCAAATTACCGAAAAGGAGGATCATGAGGGATTTCACGGCCTCGGCCGGCGCTATCACCCCAAAGATCATCGTCAGGGTAAGCACGCCGGAAACGATCATGATCGGCATCAATCGGGGTCAGCCCAAGCCCCCCTGAGTCAGGGGGGCAGCACGGGCGAAGCCCGTGCGGGCGGGGGTTCCCCACGCCGCATTCCGACAAGATTTGTTTTGGAACCCCCTCTCGCGGCCGCACGCGGCCGCGCTGCCCCCCTGACTCAG
>DASTBJ010000519.1:0-2116 GCA_035712125.1 Terriglobia bacterium | reverse complement strand
GATGTTGAGTGTGAGGTTACTGGTGATTTTCCAGTCGTCCTTCGCGAAAGAAGACACCTCATTGGTCCGGATCGTGCGGAATATGTCGGGACTTGTAACGATGCTCTGCCACTTTGCGTCCTGAATGTCGGTAAAGGAGTCGATCCAATACGCCTCAGTCACAAGGTTTACCGAACCCGACAAGAGGTAAGCCAGGCTGGCTGTATTGTTTCGGACACTCTGGAGCGCCGTGACCGTACCCAGGTTGGCCGAACCGCCCTGGGCGAGAGGCGATGCAAAGGCTCCTGCGCCGGTACTCAATCTTGGAAACGGGTTCGTGCCGAGGTTGGTATATCCCTGCGAGCTTTGCGGTCGGAACTCGACGCCGAATTTGAAGGCGTGTTGCCCTCTCGTCCAGCTCAGCGTGTCGCCGATCGTGTACTGCTTCGTTGTGTTTCCATTGTGCTGCGCCAGGCGGTTATATGTCGCACTTCCCTGGCCGAAACCATAATTGCCACCCCCGGTCGGTTCGACTTGCAGCGGGTAGATCGCACCCGCGTTCCGGGTGTAGCCGGGATCGGGCCCGCCCTGGATGGAGTTCACAAAGTCGAGCAGCCCTGCGCCCTCTTCGGTCTCGAAGGGGCGGCGGACCATGTTGTAGTTGCCGCGGAACCCAAAGCGGGCTTCATTGACGAGCGTTGGTCCCAGTGTTGACGTGAAGTTCGCCGAGACCACGTGCGGATTTCGAATGGCATCACCCGAAATCCCGTTCGGCCAGTTGGAAAGATCGGACGAAGCAGAGTTACGTTCGAGGGTATAGCTGCCGGAAACCTTGTGGTTCGGATTGAAGTTGTGATCGATCTTTATGTTGAACTGCTTCCGGTTGTCGTTCGGGGATGTTCCGAAGGTGTTCCCGGCCGGCTTCGCTGTTCTCAACCATCGAATGGTTGCGGTGTTCAAACCGTCCGTCGTGCCGTTTGCCCCAAACCAGTTCGCATGCGGCATGTCTTTTATGGCGCCCCTGAATACAATCCCCGTCGGATCGAACACAGGACGGTTCGCATCCCACGCCGTCGCTGTTCCCGACGGAAAGATAGCGGTGCCCCCGGGGCAATCGGCGGAAGTGAAGGGAACCATAGTCCCATCGACGTCGAGCCGCTGTCTGCCAAATACGCTCAGGCACTGTAGCCCGGCTCCGCTGTATGGAGTGCCATTGGCGTTGAACCTGGGGGGAATCGGATTTCCAAGAGCGTCGACTGCGCGTGCTATTCGAAGTACGTTGGTCGGTGTCGTCGGCGTTATGACAGTCTCGACGGCGTCGGCGTTCCCTGGATTCCACCCGTCATAGAACCTGAAAATGCCGAGTCGTGCCGTGTCTGTCAGGACGATCCCGTTGACCTGCTCGCGTTCCTTGCGAATTCGCTGATTCCAGAGCGCATAAAAGAATGTCTTGTTCCTGAAAATCGGTCCGCCGTAGCTCAGCGAGTATTCGTTATCATTCGTCCAGTCTCTTTGAGGCGCCTTTCCGGTCGTAGGATCCACCTGTCTGTTGTTAGCCCACGTGTTTGGATCCAACGCAGAGTTTCGGATGTTCCATGTGGCGCTGCCGCTATAACGGTTGGTTCCTGATCGAGTCGTGATTTGAACCTGTGCGTTGCCTCGTCCCATTTCAGCGTCCACCGGGGTGAGAATCAAACGCACTTCGCCTACAAGATCCGGACTGATCGTTGTTGTAGAGAACAGGCCGTTGTTAAAACGGCCATCGCTCACGCTTATTCCATCTCGCACGGTGTTCAGCGTCGACGCCGGTGCACCCGCGAACGTGTCCAGGGCGGCGGCGCCAGTGCTTTCACGGTAGCCCGGCAAAATTCTCACCAGATCAAGAACGTTGTTTCCTACTACCGGAAGCGCAGAAACCGTGGTCTGGTTGAGCACTCGACCGACAGACGGAGAAGACTGCATCAAAAGGTTTTCGGCTGTAGCGGAAACATCCACCGTAGTCGCGACTCCACCCACTTCGAGCGTGAAGTTCAGCCGAATCGGGGTTGCTGCGCTGAGCTGCACGTCGTTGAAGCTGTGTGTGCGAAAACCCGGCAACGCCGCTGTGACTTTGTAGATTCCGGGAATCAGGGCGGCG
>DASTBJ010000518.1:0-4895 GCA_035712125.1 Terriglobia bacterium | reverse complement strand
CAGACATATCGCAATTGCTTGTCAACCTCCGCAACGACAGCCCCGAGTGCACTTAACGCCTCTCGTACGCCAGCGACATTTGCGCGGCCCACGTCCCGCATATAGGAGAGGGGCGCCCGGCGAGTCATCGCGATCTAACGTGCGTGCCCACCGGCGCACGCGCCGGCGAGCGTCGCAATCTGCGGGGCCGGTCCGCGTGCGTCCGAGTGGGGCGTGTTGTTAGATGCCATGGTTAACGGCGCGAAGCGCGAGGCGGCCATCTAGCGTGCTGCCGTCATCAGCCATTCGATGGCCTCCTCTTCCGATCCAAAGAAAAGGCGGACATTCTTGCCCCTGTTAAGGGCGACGGTTTCCACGAATTTATGATCGTGGGAATGCGGGTCACCCAGAACGGCAAACACCATACCCGATGGGATGTTGTGTCCAAATTCAAAGAGTTCCATCACTGGCCCCGCAACCTGTTGTTTGCGAAGATCGACAAGGGCCCGACGAATTCCAGTCTCGTCGGAAAGCCGGAGAAAAATCGCCCGCGCTTCGACCCAGTCCCTGACCGTTGCGCGCTGGTCGAACCGAAAGCACAGAAACCGCCGCTCCGCGTCAACCGTTATTGCTCCCTGCATTGTTCGCCCTCCTCCAGAGGATCAATCCAACTCCCAGGCTGACTATGCATAAAGAGCAGGATGAACTACGTCTATCGTTCCCGATGGCCGGCTCATGGCATCCAACGTCCGCGTTTTGCCGCGCTGAAGAAGGCGCGTAACGCCGCCGCGCAAGCGTCAGTCACCAACGCGCTGTTGGGCGACTGCGGTCCGAACAATAACGTTGTCAGCTTGCGCGCTCCCAGATAAGGACAACAGTAGCTTCTTTTCCTCGCCGGAGGATGGGAGGCGTGGTGAGTTTCATGCGGTGATCGACAAACTGGACGAAGCGCTTCTGCACTGATTCAGTCCAGTTTGGGTTGGAGCTAAGAGCGACTCGGTGCAGCACAAAGGATCCAGCCTCATCGACCTCGTACCGGCCGCAGTAGCCCTGATAGCCATCATAGGCAGCAGCCCGCTCCAGAGGATCGGAGGAACCCGCAACGTCATCGGTCGCGAATCGCGCGCGACCGCGACGCATGAGGTGGGCGCTCACATAACCCTCTGGCGAGTAGAGGATCTGGCCAACGGCATCTCGTCCAAGCAACCCCGGTTCCTCGACGCCGCCTACGAATCGGGTCCAAGACGACAGGGTCCACGTCCCAACGATGCGATCGCGTAGCCGTCGCGTGCCATCCGATAGCGATGCCATGGATTCTCCCTTAGGCGCAGGCTGCTCAATATTGAGTCGCCGCTGTTAGGCAGCGCCTATTTCCTTGCGACGACTTGGGCGAGGACAATCCGCCCCTCTTCAAGATTGCGCCTTTGATTTTGAGCCATGGCCGGGAAATCCTTTCCCAGAAGCACATGGAATCCAAGCGGCGGCAAGCCTTCCTTGCGGATTTTCTCCGCCAATGCCACAAACCACGCGCGTGCCATATCGGTCGTATCGGACCAGGCCGAAACTTTGAAACCAGTTTCTTGGAGAAGGTCACGCAATTGATCCGGCGACACGAGGAAACTGGTGTCCGGTGTACGCGCCCAAGGTACTGGAAAGTGGACCGAACCCGACGGGCCGGCGAGAATATCGTAGATAGCAAGCGTGCCTCCCGGCTTCATAACTCGGTACATCTCGCGATACAGTCCGCGCTTATCCGGAATGTTCATCGCGACGTGCTCTGTCCACACGACGTCGAACGAATCGTCCTGAAACGGCATATTGGTTGCGTCGCCCTGGCGAAAGTCAACTAGGTCCGTCAAGCCGATCTTTGCAGTAAGCATCGCAGCGGCGCGGCAGTATTCCTCGGTGAGGTCGATACCGGTGACGCGGCACCCGAATTCCCTAGCAAGACAGCGCGATGTACCACCGACCCCGCTGCCAACGTCCAACACGCGCTTCGTCGAGTCCACGCCCGCAGCTTTAGCAAGCTCTAGGGTTGCCGCACGACCGCGTATGTGAAACTCGTCGACGCTTGCCAAGTCCTCCGGGGTGAGGTGCTTCAAGTCCTTACCGGACTTCTCAAGCGCAGTAAGAATGGCCTCGCCCAGATCGGCTCGACCGTAGTGCGCCTGGATTGCTTCGTTGACTCGACGCGGTGCAGACATAAGCGCTACCTTTGTGGCGCTGCCTAACGCCCGCGTTCTGCCGCGCCGCATGCGCAGCGCAGCGAGCTGAAGGCGTCGGTCAACAACGCGCTGTTAGAGCGCGCCGTCACGATACGGACATGCCTTCACGTGCAAGAACGTGCTGCACGGCCGGACGTCCGAGCATGCGGTCCTTATGCGCCGAGTACGCCGCCAGCTCGTGCACAGGCAAAGTCACCCGCTGCCCCCAGGTATAAAAGACAAACGCATACGCGTCTACAGTCGTAAAGCGCTCAAAGAACCAAGGGCGACCGACAAGCAGTCCGTCGATCTCCCGCAAGTAGTCGAAAAACATTACACGCGCCTTGGCTTTGATGCCGCCGTGCGCAGACGAGTCGTCAGTACTGCGCTCCGGTCGCCAGAATCGTCCAAAGATAGGGTGGACGGTGGTAGCGAAGAAACTCATCAACGACAGCGCCTGGGCTTCGCCAACTGGATCAACTGGCAGTAGCTGCGCGTGCGGGTGCATCCGAGCGATGTATGTCTGAATTGCCACGTTTTCCGTTATGACGCGGCCATCATCAAGCTTAAGCGCCGGCACTTTGGCTCGCGGGGTGATCTTTCGGTATGCCTCGGTCAAATGCTCGCCGCCGACCTCATCGATCTCGACTGCGTTGTATGCAGTACCCGTTTCTTCCAGCGCGATGTGCGGAGCCATTGAGCAAGCGCCTCGCGCGTAGTAGAGGGTGAGCAACCTGCGCCTTCCAATGCGAACCGTACCCGCTGACCATGGAGCGCTCTAACGCCGGTGTTCAGCCGCGGCCGAGTGAAGCATGGCCGCCGGTTTGAACACCCTGTTAGCCGCCGGCTTCGAGTGCATGCACTCGCTCCCACAAAGCCTGCAGCTTTGGGTCCGAAGGAACCTTCTTCAGGGTAGCGCGTACACGCTCAAGCTGGCGCTTCCCAAATACACCAGCCTCGACCAGCGACAGTGCGCATTCCGCCATTTCGAGGTTCTGCTCGAAGGTTCGCTCCTGTACATGAAACAGCTCTTCATACCGCTGCCGATTCAGCTCGAGACCCTGTTGCTTCTTCCGACAGACGACACATCGGACGCAGTCTGACTCCAGTGGGAAGCCCAACTCCTCATACCAATACTTCTGTTCGGCGGCGAAGAAGATGAAGGGCTTCGCACAATCAACGCACTGGCGTTTCGCATCGAAATAGTGGGTCACCGGTACGGTTGCGGGCATTTGCCGGGACAGATCTGCCGGAATTGCCGTGTTGGGAATCCGCACTCCTTCCGGTGAATGCCAGTGCAGGAAGACGCGCCCTGTTGCGAAGTCGTTCTCGGGATTAAGGCCAGTGATCCGCGGCCCTTGACCGTAACGGGGATGGGTCACGAACTCGCGAAACTCGGGTGACATGCGGCGGCTAACGTTCTCAATCAGCGGCGGGCCGCCGCACGGAGTTGACAATGCGCGGCCGCTCGCGGCCCGTCCGCTGCATTGAGGGGTTAGGCGGCACGCACATGTGATCCCGCAGCAACCCGGGCGCGTGCATAGTGGTTCGTGACCAGTGGCCGCAGCGCGTCCTCCCTATTGCCATAGTAGCGTTTCGAAATCTGTTCGCCGTCAAGGTCCTCTTCGAGGGTAAAACCGAGGTTGTGCAAGTCTGCGCCGAGTACCGCGGGGTCGAACCCCGATTTCCAAACCTCTCCCAGAGCGTCGGCGCGGGACTGGACTGACTTGCTCTCTTTCGATTGAAGAGCCGAGTCGAATTCGCGCTGATCAATATAACCAAAGGCGAGCTCGCTCCCCGGTGCGGAGCAGCCCGCGATTGCCTTGAAGGTGGCGAGATTTTCGTTCCGCGTGAGGTACATGGTTACGCCGAGCCACGAAAAGAACGCCGGCCGATCCTTGCGGTAGGTGGAACGCTTCAGCGCCGTTCCGAGATCGCTGGTGCTGAGATCAACGGCAACGAAATCGAGAGTTGGCGGAACCTGCACTTCCGCCACGCGAAGACGCTCACGCTTGAAGCTCTGGGTCGCAGGATGGTCGACCTCTATGACCTGAACTCCCTTGGCGAAATCGGGTCGGCGCAAGGCAAAGCTGTCCATACCCGCGCCGATGATCACGTACTGACGAATGCCGTTGGCCACGGCAGCTTGCAGAGCGTCCTCTGCCCATCGGCTTCTCAGAATCACCGACGGATACGCAGGGCTCGTGCGGAGGGCTGCTGGCAAGGCAGCATTGAGAGACTTGAAATCCTCGACGCGAACCCCGCGAGAAACAAGAATGGCAGCGCGCTCCGCATCCGGAACGAATCGGTCAGCCCAAGTGTCGTGAATTAATGCCGGGCGGTCGAATCGAGTGTGGATTGCCCGCATCAAAGACGCTATGAGCGACGTCTGACTAGCTTGAGCATCCTTCATCGGCTCCGCCCAGTGCGACGCTCCATCTTGTTCGTCGCCTAACGATCGGCATCAGCCGCGGCGCAGTGCGCCGTCGGCTGCATGCCGGGGTTCGGCCCTCCCTCGGGTGCACCACGCGATGCCGAGTAATGTGTAGGTCGCCGTTTCCCGCGCGTATGGTTCCATCGTTGCGTCACGGACATCGGTCACGGGCCGGTCCAGTCGAACGGGATGTGCTTACTCGAATTTGTCGTCCACTGGAATGTGTATCCGAACGCATTCACGGAGCAGATCGTCGACTTGCCCCACGTTACAAGCTG
>DASTBJ010000517.1:0-3797 GCA_035712125.1 Terriglobia bacterium | reverse complement strand
AAAATGTGACGCACCTGGTGGATTTCCGACATGTTGTAGGCGACCACCATCAAGACTGGCGCCATACAGGCGAGCGGAATCCGGCTTGCCCACGGCGCAAAGAGCAACATGATCAACAGTAAGATTGCAGCGTGAGCAATACCCGAGACGGGGCTGGTCGCACCGCTGCGAATGTTCGTCGCTGTGCGTGCGATCGCCCCGGTCGCGGGGATGCCACCGAAAATCGGAGCCATACAATTTGCGATGCCCTGGCCGATCAGTTCCCTGTTCGAGTCGTGCCTGTCTCCGGTTCGTGCGTCAGCGACCACACAGGAAAGCAGGCTCTCGATGGCTCCGAGAATCGCGATCGTGAAGGCCGGCGGCAACACGTACATTACGGACGAAAATGTGATCTCAGGCAGAGCCGGAATCGGCAGTGTTCGTGGAATCCCGCCGAAGCGGCTGCCGATCGTTTCTACCGGCCAACCGGTGAGAGCGACAACGATCGCTGCGACCAGAAGGCCGACCAGTGAGCCCGGAAGAACCTTGGTAATGCGCGGTGTGATCAAAATACCCGCAAGTGCGATGAGTGCCGTGCCCACGGCGAAGACATTCGCCCCGGAAAGGTGAGTCAGAGATTCCATCAGATTGAGATGGAACTGCTCGTGTGTGGGCAGGCCCGTGAGACCGAAGAAGTTATTGATCTGCCCAGCGAAGATCAGCACCGCGATGCCGGAAGTAAAGCCTGTTGTTACCGGATAAGGAATGAACCGTATGAGGGCGCCCGCGCGGAAAACTCCCATGAGAATCAGCATGACGCCCGCCAGAAGAGATGCCAGCAGGAGGTTGTTCACGCCGTAACGAACGACGATAACCGACAGGATCGCCACCATCGCGCCGGTCGGTCCGCCAATCTGGAAGCGTGATCCACCGAAAATCGAAATCGCCGCTCCGGCAACGATGGCCGTGTAGAGCCCTCGATCCGGCGAGACGCCGCTGGCGATTGCAAACGCCATGGCCAGAGGCAAAGCGACGATGCCGACAATCATGCCGGCGAGAATGTCTTTACGAAAACGGTCTGCGTTGTAACCGGCCATTCGGCCGCGAAAGTTTAGTTCCAAGGCTTCAAACGACTGCTCCTGCTCAGTTCCGGCCGCTGCAAGAGAAAGCAGGGGCCAGTATTACGTATTAAAGCACAGCGTGGGAGGTTTCGGTGGCGAGTAAGTACAAAAGGGGAATCTGATTTTGAGATGCGGGACTCGTCCGATCGGGTCAATCCGGAATTGAAAGCGGCCACTGGATCGTGACGTCGCTATCACCAACGTCGATCGTGCGGGTGAACGGCTTGCCACCGGAGATCCATGCCTCAAGGTCATAACGTCCGGGCAGAAGGCTCTGGATTTCAAAGTCCCCGGTGTTGTTGATTGTGTAGGAAATGGTGTTGCCATTGACGGTGATTCTGCCGATCGACCGGTCGACGTTGAAGCGAGCACCTGTGCCTTCGTCGACGACTTGGCCTCGGACCGTCGCCAGCGGCACAACACTGCCCGGGGTGAGGTTTTCACGCGTCGGCAATACGACGCCGGCATCGGGACTACGCGGAGTTTCCAGGATCGGCTGCAGAGCAGGGTTTCGGATGTCCTCATTGCCAACAATGAGTGATGCTCCGACGGGTCTTGTTCCAGGCGGATTGTTGCGTGTGAGTAGCGTATGACGGCCCGGGGGAACATTTCGAACTTCAAAAGTCCCGTCCTCGTACACGCTTCCAGCAATGCCCGCGGCTTCGATACTGCGCATCACCGGATCTGCGAGAGTGCCGAATATCGTAACCCCTGTGCGCTGCGAGGTGTCCGCGACTTCGACCAGCGTGACTTCGATCGTTGGAACCGGCGGCAATGGCGGTACTACCGTTTGTGGTAGGCCCATACTGAACGCCACCGTTGTCCCGGTGAGGCTGCTGGGACTAAAGATGCTGACGACGTTGCCATTAACCGAAAACGTCCACACTGCCACCTGCTGAAACGCAGTAGACGCCGTCGGCGGCAAGGCGATCGGCCCCGAAGGCGCTGGCAACTTTAAGGTATTCGCGAGCAGGTCGGCCTTGTCGGAAATGATTGCTTTCACACGATAGCGCCTGGAGAGGTTTTCGACGGTCACGCGATACTCCGGACTAGGATTGAGCGGTACCACCATTGACGTCGCAGTCAGCGGAACATCCAGTGTCTGGTTATCACTGACGCGCGTCAACCGCAAAACAGGGAATAACGCGGTATCGGAAATCGGAATCTTCCCGCCTTCCACGATGACGCGGGTCGGAATATTCCATGAGGTTGCCAGTATCAAAGCACCGCCAATACCACCGGCGCGCCCCACGCTGTTGTCCTTCAGGCTGAAATTCAACCCTGTAAGCGCGGCGCCAGGAGTAATCAACACGTCCTTGCCCGCACTCATTTCCAACGCACCGGGGTAATACGTCGGCTGATCGAGACGTCCCGCAACGATGTAATAACGGCCCGGTGGAATATTCTCCAGCTTGTATGCGCCATTCGCATCGGTCTCCGCGATGCCGGCCATTGCCGACATCAGCAGCGCATCAGAAGCCGATTCCGGCCGGGCGAGAGCCGAGACGCGCACACCCGCGGCGGGTTTGCCCGTCGACAGGGTGAGTACGCCAGTGATGGAACCGGCTTGAGACGCGGGCACAGGTATGCCCTGAAGAATTGCCAGCAGAATCAGGGAAAGCATCGTTGCCCGCGATTATAGAGGAGGCGATCCATACAGGATACAAATCCTGATCGCGGTTATCCTGTTCGACATTCCAACCTTAGTCTCGGAACGCTCGGCCGCTAGATCGCACCTTCTACGGAATCGCGGGAGCCAGAGCGGAGGCGGCCCATCCGGTTCCCATGGTCGAGATCCATTGGTCTTGGCCGTGAGGGAAGCCGCTTTCGAAGTAGATCTGAAACTTCGTCGCACGACTGGGCACATGCCACGAGCCGTCCGGCGTTTGTGTCGCCAGCAGAAAGCGAACGCCTTTCCGGTACACGTCGTGGTCCTGTTTAAGGACTCCCGCATTCGCCAGCGACCATAGCGTCATGCCCGTGGCGTAGGCATCACTTGCCAGACCGTCACGCTGGGCGAAACCGCCGTCAGGGCGCTGCTTCGCCAGAATCGGTTCGGCGAGTTTGCGAAGATCAGATGCGGAAGCGCCCGCCGCTGCGACTCCCACAAGCCGCATGTCCAGGTCTTCGATAGTGACTGCAGTCGCGCGCAACAGCCACTGTCTGGCGCGCTCGATGCGCTCCTTCATTTCAGCCGCGCGCCCAGGTGTTCCGTAAGTCTTGAGCGCGCGAATCGCCATTGCGGTGCGCGAAAAATCGTTGTCCTGCAGAGGCGATCGCGCGTAGCCGGGCAGATGCCAGCCGCCATCACCGCCCTGATATGCGGCGAGATTTGCGGCCAGGATATCAGTCTTGCGATCCGGCGGATAACCGGTGCGAACGAGCGCTTCGGCGAGGTATAGATTGTTATCAGCGGCGCCCAGCGGAGCGGCTCCTTCCAGTTGAGCTCCGTTGAGAGCGGATGTGAGTTGAGCCCAACGTTCGGTCGCTGCCTTCTCGTCGATCGTGATCCCTTTTGAACGCGCGGCACCGACCGCAAAGGCGGCGGCTGGTTGTTCGTGGCAGGCGAAACATGCCGCCCTCTCGAAGAACTGCGTCGTCGCACGCTCCAGGAGCGTTACGCTGCGTTGAACGGCGCCGCGAATATCGGGCGGTTGTGACGACAGCGGGACCCTCGCGATGCTCGCGGGCATTCCA
>DASTBJ010000516.1:0-9148 GCA_035712125.1 Terriglobia bacterium | reverse complement strand
GTTTTGTGGACAGGTCGGCCCAGTGTACTGCGGGTAGGACTGAGGACAAACTTTCCATTCTGTCCCTAAACTGGTTCACCCAACAGTCGCGGAATTCGGAGATCGGGAGTTGCGGTCCCTGAAGCGCGATGAGTTGCAAAGCTTCCTTGACTTGAAAGCTTCGTTGTCATTCCGTACCGCGGACGCGAAAGTTAGCCGCCCAGACGGAGCGATTGAATCGCCGCGTCATTTAACTGCGCTTTGAACTTTTCCAGTATCGCCTGGGGAGCCGACGGGCCATCGATATGGGCATGGACCGCTCGGACGAGTGGCGTCCAGTTTTTGTCGGCGAGTTGGATCACAAAAAGGTTACCCTCCGGCAGCGGGAAGGAATGAGTGCCCACGTTCAGGGTGTTTTCAATCAGCCGATAATCGATGACGAGTTCGCGGGTCACTGTCTTGATGCCGATGCCGCTCGGTCCGTTCGGGTGTTCGAATCTCAGCGTGACCGTTGCATGAGGATTAGCGGGTCCCCAGTTCGCCGGATCTCTCGGCTCATAGGAGAGCTTTCCCTCCGGGTAAAAGACCAGAACATGATAGATCGACGTTGGGGCGTCGCCGCGAACACCGCCGACCGTTAGCAGCAAACCAGGAACGTTCAATGGACTCAGCTGAAGTTGCTTCGGGACATTCCATCCTCCGGCGCGCAATTTTCGCTCCGCCTCCCTGGCGGCATCCTGTGCTTTCACGAGTTTCTGGAAAGCATCCGGGTCTTCCACCTTGAATGCAGCTTGAACGGAGTCGATTACAGCCTGGATCCCGGGGGGAAGGGGCCCATTAATATTTCGGCGTTGATAGGCCCGGCCGTCGAAATAAATCAGCACGGTGTGTAAGCCGGCAGGCTCAGACCCGGAAGATGCCGAATATCCGCTGAGATCAAGCCCTTCGAGCTTTCGTTGGACAGCGGCGAGTGCGTCCTGTCCGAGGCTTGCGTTGTGTGAGTTTTGAAGCGCCGAATTCGGCCCATCCTGAAACGTCCGGGCCCTGCCGTCCCGATAGAGCCTCAACTCCTGGAAATAACCCCGGTAGGGCGCCTCGAACTGCAACGTTCGTAGCAGCAGTTCTCCCGGCGCGGTCACCTTAGCCTCTTTAACCTCTGCGGACGCATCGAAGTCCGGCTGTGACAACCTCTGCGAACTCGACGACACTTGCTTCTCGTTGATGCGCGTGTTCGATCCCTCTGTCGCGGGATCGTTCGACTGACAACTCACGATAGTGAGGGAGAGTCCAATCAACACGTGTGCAAACTGCGGAATCTTTAGCTTCATAAACACATAAAAGAGGGCGTTAAATTCGAGCGCTGCAATCATGCGGTGAACCTCTCTTTTTCACCAGTAGAAACGAATCGATCCCGTAAGGTGCAGAAACTCAGACGTGTTGAAAAACGCTGACGAAGGAATCGCCTCAAACGCAACGGAATCGATCCAGCGCCCGAGTGGGAACGAAAGCCGAGCATCTCTAAGGTTTGTAGTGCCCGCACTTCTGATGAGAAGATCGCTGCTAATTTCCCGCAGAAGTCTTTTCAATGAAAAGAACGGTGTGTTGAAGCCAGAAAGGCAACGCTGGCAGCGGATCCTGGAACGATCAAGCAGCGCTCGGACGCAATCCGGCGAGCCAGCAAGCATTTCTCGACGTGGTATGCCGGGGAGACGAGTTGCTACGACGTGAGGTCGAGTTGCTGCTTGCCAGGCCTGGCGATTTCGAAATCCGCTGGGGAACACCGGCTGCCGAGGCGGTCAGGAGGATTCTTGATCAGCGACCGATTGCGGAGAGCGTATCGCTCGCTCCCGGCAGTCGTCTCGGTCCCTACGAGATAGTTTTGTGTCTCGGTCGGGGAGGCATGGGCGAGGTCTATCGCGCTCGGGATCCGTGAAAGATATCAGCATTGATGGCGTCTGGGCGTAGACTAGGCCGGTGGCCAACAGCGAGAACGACAGAAAAGGCGTCCGCTTCTTCCTCGACATCCGCAAAGGCGAGTTCGAGCCCGCGCTCCTGTTCTTCCTCTTCTGGTTCTTTGTCATCGTCGTTTTTCAGGCGCTGCGGCCGCTCAAGAAGGGGTTGTTCGTCGAACACCTTGGCGCGGAGGTTGAGCTGTACGCGAAGCTGGCCAACATCGGCGTGGCGATGCTGGCGGTGGTGTTGTTCACGGCACTCTACAACCGCTTCGGCAGCCGCCGCCTAATTCCAACGCTGTGCGGCATCTTCGCGGTGGCGCTGCTCACCTTTGCGGGCGTACTTGGCGGTGGCGGAAGACCGGCAACGTCGGTAAATTGGGCGTTCTACCTCTTCGGCGACGCATGGTCGACCGTCTGGGTTACGACCTTCTGGGCCTACCTGAACGAGCTGACACGAACCGACCAGTCGAAGCGGCTCTACGGCCTGATCGGCGCCGGCGGCGTCATCGGCGGGTTGATAGCGAACTTCGCGGTCTGGCAATACGTGGAAGACAGCGGGATCGGCGTACTGCTCACGGCTGCCGCGGTCATTACCGTCGTCATCGCAGCGATCGTGCTCAGGCTCGAGATGATCGCGCGAAGCCCGGGCGTCACCATTCAGCGCAAGAGCGACACGCCGAAAGCCGCCACGCCCGCACCGCAGAAGGACAACGCCGTCCTCGACGGCGCGAGCCTCGTCGTCGCCTCGAAGTACCTCCTGGCGATCGGGATGATCACGTTCCTCTACGAGATCAACTCGCAGATTCTCGACTACCAGTATTCCAGCGCCGCCGAGACTCTTCAGGGGGCGGGCGGCACCCAGGCATTCTTCGGGCGGGTGGGAACCATCGTCGGCGTCATCAGCGTCTTCACGCAGCTGTTCCTGGTGTCGTTCATCATCAGGACGTTCGGCATTACTCCGGCGCTGCTCGTGCTCCCAGCAGCAATGGCGGTGGCCAGCGGCATCTACTTAGTGACGCCGGTTCTGATGACGGCGGCGCTGCTGACAATTTCGGACAACTCGTTCAACTACTCGATCAACCAGACGGCGCGCGAGACGCTCTACGTCCCGACCTCGGACGATGTGAAGTACAAGGCGAGGGCCTTCATCAACATGCTGGTGCAGCGGATTGGCAAGGGGGCGGCCATCCTGATGGCGCTCGGCTTCGGCGCGATGTCGAACCTGCCGCTTCGCTACCTGTCGATTCTGGCGTTCGTGGTGATCGCCATCTGGGTCGGCTTCGCGTGGTACGCGGGGCGCCGGTTCGAAGAGTTGACGACGGAGGAAGCCAGGCCCGCGGTGCCGGCGGCTTCAGCAGCGCCAGGAACGCCGCGCGTTCCTGCCTGATCCGCCACGGACTCAGGATACGTTCCATGCTAGCCGGCCGGAGGCGGTATCACTTCCGGTCTCCACTTCGCTGCCGGGGCAAGAACCCCGTACGTGAGGAAACTTGCGGGGGCTTTTCCATGAATTGATCACGCGGCACCCTGAAAAAAAGCCCCCGGCCGTAAGCCAGGGGCTCTTGCTCGTGCAGGAGGATTGCTGTTTACCTGCTGGCCTGGAGGCTGGCTCCGCCACTGGCGCCGGCAGCCTGGCTACCAAGGACGTCACCGGTGGAGACAAGCTTGACCCAAAGCGAACCGTTGCCTTTGTAGTACGAGGTGGCAGTGGCCTCGCGCAGTGCATCCAGGCTATGCGTCGCCGTACCCGCAGATGCGGTGGTGAATCCCGGCAGCTCGAACATCACCCACGAACCGGCATTCAGTTCCGACACGCTGAGGTTCAAGTTCGGCCTTTCGGTGGTTACCTTGTACTCCGTGCCCGCTCGTACGTTGGTTGCACCGGCGACGGGGAAATCCTTGCCGTTGAAGCTGAGAACGGCTACCGGCTGCGGAGGATCTCCGATGCGACCAATCCTTCCCCCAATACCACCGCCGCCGCGACCTCCTGCTCCGCCGCGACCGCCAGGAGCAGCCGCCGCGCCTTGAGCGGGAGCGCCGCCAGGTCCAGCAGCGACGGCAGGAGCCGCGCCACGCGGAGCACCGGGGGCACCGGGGGCACCGGCAGCAGGAGCCGCGCCGCGACCGCCAGCACCGCCAGGAGCACCGCCGCCACGACCGCCGCCACCACCAGCGCCGATATTCATGCGCCCGACATCGCCCTTACACACGGCAGCGTTCCAGGTGGGCTTCACTTCGCAGCCATCGACGAGTGGGATTCCGCCGTTGATGACGATAAAGGAATCCGGCACACCGCCGACCGAGCCATCCTTGTCGTGGAACACCGAGGACCTATAGCTCCCACTGCCGTAATCATCGTTGCTCCACTTATATTCCATCGGCGGGAAATACACCGGCTTGGCGTTGACGAATTTCGCGCGCTCGATGGTGTTGTTGGAGCTCATTCCGAAACTGGTAAACAGCAGGTACGAGATCGCTCCCGTCTTGCGGGTCGCGTTGTCCTGATAGTTGACGAACGTGACATTGTCCAGTTGATGGCGGAAGTCGTAGTACTCGTAGGCGCGGATCGGGAAATCCGGGACTTTGGGCTCCGGCAAGCTGCGGCCGTAAGCCACTTCCGCCGGCGTCCTGGGGTTGCCGACGTTCTCGGTTTCGCCCACGAACAGCGAGTCCACCACCCGTGACGTGAACGCGGAACGACCGGTGTTGCCGGACGCGTGCGTGTAGCCAATGGCGTTGTCGGCCATCTTCAGGCCCTTGAATGTGTGCATCTCACCGCGGGTCCAGATGCCGCCATTGCGGTTCTTGTAGGCGGTGTAATCCTCGATGACCGACTCCACTTGAGGGCTGTTCGCGTTTGTCGGATCGGCAAGGGAAATATGCCCGGCGGTGGCGAAAGTGTTATCGGGCCTGGGGCCGCGGTCGAACATGAAACTGTCAAAGTTCGAATGGGACACGTTGCCCTTGAACTCCCGCACCTTCGTTCGACGCGGAAAGGTCTTCAAACCGACCTCAGTGCCGTCGAATTTACCAATACCGTTCGCCGGCAAGGCGAACCAGAAACCTGTCGAGTCGGAACCTGCGGCCACGTTGTCCCGGTAAATATTGTCCGGATTGGTGATCCAGAAACTCGACACCGTGTTGTCCGAGGGCAGCAGGACATCCTTGGATTGCTGGCCGGCCGTACTGAAGTTCGTGCCGTCCGTCGATCCGAACATGGCGAGGTTTGTCGGGACGCACGCCTTGGACGTATGACACTTGGTCTGGATCGCCAGGTTGCGAATAAACTCGTTGCCTTGCTCCACGCCGTCTTCCAGGAAGAAGCAGTGACCGACAGTGTTGTAGGTCACGTTGTTCTCAACGCGCAGATTGTTCGTGCCATGCACGGTCACGCAGCGGTTGTAGGTGTCGTGGATCGAGGCATTCCTGATGTACTGCCCCTTTGCATCGCCGATCAGATGCCAGTGAATCGGATACCGGGCAAGAGTCAGGTTCTGGCCCATTCGCTGGAACTCGACGCCCTCGACAAACATCTTGCTCGGGGCCATCGCCATCACGTGCCCACCGTAGAACGATTGTTCCGCGTCGGCCGATGCCTGGAGACGGATATTGCGAGTCAGCATTGCGACTTCGCCACGTTCATCCACGTCGAAGGTGATCTTGCCGAAGTGCATGTAGTCCAGCTTCTTGTCGAGCGTGATCGTATTTCCACGAATGGCGGAAATGGTTCGCCGCTCTGCCTGCCTGGGATCGAAATCCGTGGAGGCCAGAACAATCTCGTCGCCGACCCGCCAACCCGCGGCGTTCAGGACCTCTATTGAAGTGCTGCCTGCGTTCGCCGTGCTGGCCAGCTTGCTCCAGGTGTTGGTCCGATCACCGTGCAGGTTCAGGGTTCCGCCCATGAGCATGATCCCGCGGTCGACTTTGTCGTTTCCACCCATCCCACCTATATCTTCGTCTTTGACGTTGTTCGTGAAGGTGATGGTTGCCTTGCGCGTGTGGGGAGCCTTTTCAGTACCAATCTCCAGTTCCCCGTGCACCATGATCCACTCGGTGGTCAGTTCAAGATCCCTATTGTTTGCGAAGCTCAGTTTGCCGTTGATCGTCAAACCGTTCAGCGCCGGCGGACTCACATCGAGGACAACGTCCATGCCCTGGCCGATGGTGACAAGGGCGCCTGCGGCTGGCACCTTTTTGTCTGCCCAGGTGGCTGTATCAGACCAGCGTCCCCCTTTGACCGCCGAAGAACTTGGTTGCTGAGCCCCCTCAACAACAGCGAATACGCTGACGAGAAGGAACGCTGAAATCAGCGACATAGGAAGGAACGAGCGATTCTTTTTGCTCATGACATCGACCCCCGATACTTGAAGATGACCTCGGAACTTAGGCAGAGGATAGCGCGATCGTCAGGCAGGAACATAGGAATTTCAACAGAACGGCCGGTATATACTCCGACGCTCGGAAGCGCCTCTTGAATTTAGTCAACGTCCCTCGAACTCCTACCTTCAAAAACATGTCTCGGCTTAAGACAGACATGGGCGGGCTAACTCCGCATCAGATTGAAAAGTTGCTGAGATCTCCCCGGCTCGCAGCGCCGGGGAGATCTCAGACTTTACTTCGAAGTTGTCGTTTCCGGATCGTTATAGCCGCGAACAGCAACAAGGGGTTGAGTCACGCTAGCGTGGCCATGTTTGGAAGTAGCGGTGACCCACTCGCCCGGCTTGATGGACTTGAGGCGTGCGGTTGCTTCTGCCGGAGCAGGAACTTTGAATGTCACGTAGTTCCGAGACGCATCGAACGTCACGAATTCTGCAGGGAATGAGAATCGGTCTTCAGCTTTCCTCGTGGCATCCTGCTTCCATGCCCCGTTCACCGCGCTTGCGTATTTGTCGAAACCGGACCAGTTCAGCAGGATTTTATCTCCAGCTTTGAAAGCGGCGAGTTGCTTCTGCGCTTCGCCGACAGCCGATGCCTTTACGGTCAGCATCCGCATGGGCTCATCGAACGCAACGAGTTCGGCGCTCCACTGATAAGAGTCGCTGGTGGATGTTGCCGACTGCGCGCTCTGAGCAAATGCCGACCCAACAACGAATCCAAAAATGCAAACAGCTACCAAGACAGTGCAAATAGAATTGTTTCTCTTCAGGTTTGTCCTTCTCACGGCTCTTGAAACCTCCGTTTTTAAGAAAAATGTTTTCTACTTACCGACTCTTACTTCCTTGGCGATGAGGATGAGAGACAGCGTTCCCGCGTGTTTCTGCGTGATCATCGTTGGAACTTTGACTCCGTTGAAGTCTGTGTAGTCGCGGTAATACGCTTCGATCAGCCTGTCGCCTTTCTCGCCAATCCACGTTTCCACTTTTTCGACAAGATCCTTGTCATTGATGTACCCGACGACCTGGTGCTCGCCAGGCAAAGTGAAGGTCACACATCTGAACGTCGTGCCGAAGACACTGCGCGGCTCCACCGTCGCGTTATGCATCATCGCGCCCTTGAGGAATCCATAAGGAGTGATCCAGAATTCGTGCTGAAGCGACCACGGCGAGGTGGCATTCGCGATGAGGGAGAGAGTCCGGTCTGCGGGCGGCGTTCCCTCTGCGCGGACGAGTTGCACGCGTGAAGTGATAGCTTCGAGATTCAGGTCGTGTACATACGATTTCATGACGGTGTGAGTCCAGCCCGCCGGCGGAGGCGAATCGTCAGTGACGATATAGCTGGATCCAGTGCCCGTGTAATGCAGCGTCTTCAAACCCTCGGCTCCGAGCGCCTTGGTTACCGTGTTCAACAATACCCGAGCGTCCTCAGGCCTCGGAACCGGCTTTGCGGCTATGCCCGCCGTGAAAGCCATAAACAGGACAGGAAAGACAGATCGTTTGCTCATCGTCTGGATCTCCCGCGAAAGTTACACCGTAGCGTCGCTCCTCCCACACGCGCCGAGAGTCTAAAACGAACCGGCGCGCCAATAGCTACGCAGTCGCCGCAATCTGAATTCTCTTGGGCTTCGCCGACTCTGCTTTCGGCAAAGTGATCCTTAGAACTCCAGCTTTGAAATCGGCGCGGATCCTATCCGGATTGACGGAAGTGGAAAGAGTGAACGATCGCGCGAATGGTCCATAGGAACGCTCCACGCGATGGAAGGTCTCTTTGTTTAGTTTTTCATCGAACTGTCGCTCGCCCCGAATCGACAGGACATTACTTTCCATACGAATGTCGACCGTCTTCGGATCAACACCTGGAAGGTCGAGATTCACAACGAGTTCGTCATCAGACTCGTAGATATCCGCTGCGGGTATCCAACTCGTCGTGCCATTGGACTCACCCGGCCAACCTTGCAGGGCGGTATCAAACAATCGGTTCATTTGGTTCTGCAGCAAGCTCATCTCACCAAAGGGATTCCAGCGAACGAGATTCATGATCCTTCCTCCTATTAGGATTTTTTAAAACTTCTTTAAAACTAATTTAACGTCTATAAAGACTATGTCAAGACTTTTTTGTGGACATTACAGCAGTAAAATAGGTCATAAAAAGGTTTTTATAGTACCTTTTGATGGTATGTTCGGCGCATAACGCGTTTTGATTCTGTGCCGCTTTTGCGGATCCGGATCGACACGTATGAACTACTACATGATTTTAGGCGTACCTTTGGATGCGGATGACGACTCGATCCGACATGCATTTCGCGTGCTTGCCAGGCGCTTCCATCCGGATGCCGGCGTAGGATCATCAGCAGAGACGTTCCACCGGATATTCGAAGCCTATGAGACTCTTCGTGACCCGGCCCGGCGCGCAGCCTATGACAGGTCTCTACGATTAACAACCCGAAGTGCTGCCCGAGTGAACGTGGAGCCACTTCGCCCGGAGCCAACTCGCGCTGAACCATTTCGGACGAATTTCTCTTTTGGACGCGATATCTTCGAAGAACTCTTTGACGAGTGGCTTAACAGCTTTCACGATGATCTTTTTCTTGGTCGTCGCTATCGACGTTGATCGACGAAGCGGTGCTGAGAAGAGGTTCTTGAAAACTTATTCAAGGGCAGAAATAACCCGCAGGAGGCAGGCGAGTCGCACCTCTATGGCCCATGATGACGCTCTTCGAGGTCCAGTGAGTGCCTTTGGTGTTGGAGTGCCGCCCTTGACGTCTCGAACCGCCGGATTAAATTGGGATGGCGAAAAGTTCAAGACAGGGCTTACACAGCTTGGATTCAGTCTGTGGA
>DASTBJ010000515.1:0-17494 GCA_035712125.1 Terriglobia bacterium | reverse complement strand
TTCTTCGTCACCTCTTCTGCTCGCTTGGCGATCGAAGCGACGGAACGTAAAGAGCGATCCATCTGTGTTGCGCCCGAAGCTGCACCTGTTGCGGCCGCGGCGATGCTCTCTGCATTCTGAGCAACGCCCTGGACGGAACGTGCGATTTCTTCAATTGAAGTTGCCGTGCTCTCCACGCTCGAAGCAAGGTTCTCCGCCATGGCGGAGACTTCTTCGATGGACGCAGCCATTTCGTTGATGGAGGAGGACGTTTGTTCCGAAGACACACTCAGGTCATCCGCGTTCCCCGCAAGGCTCTCGACGGATCGAGCAACTTCCTCCATGCTTGTCGCGGTCTGGTTGACAGATGCCGTCAGCTCTTCCGTATCCTGGTTCACGCTCTTGATGGACGCGGCGATCTCGGTCATCGCACCCGCGACCTCCTCCGCCGAGGTCGCCATGTTCTGTGCAGTGCTGGTAACCGCCTCCGCCGACTTTGCCGTTTCCTCGGTTGCCGCGGCAATTTCCGCGATCCCCGCTGCCATTGTCGCGGTGTTGCTGCTCGCCTGCTCGATGGACGCAGCGGTTTCATTCACTGACGACGCAACCTCTTCAACCGAGGTCGCAATCGATTCGAGCTGATGGGTGGTTTCGCCCATCGATGCATTCATATCGTTTGAGAGGTTCGTAGCACTTTCCAGAAGGCGAGTCTGCAGTTGGGCACCGTCGGCGACCTGCCGGGCAATTCTCGCTATGGATTCTGCCGTCCGGGCTACCTGCAGACCCTGATCGCGCGTTACCTCAATATCTGCTGCCAAAGTTGCGCCCGAGTTCGTTGGCTCCGACGTCTTCATACTCTTCTCCATTCCTATTCTGTTTGGGCGATCATCGCTTCCATATCGCCAACATCGATGACCGCCGCCAGGTTCAGCACCAGGACGAGCCGGCCTTTTATTGATGCAATTCCTTCGAGATACTTCCCGCTGAGCCCGGTGATTCCCTCCGGCGGCGGCTGAATCGATGATGCAGGAATCCGGACAAATTCGCGAGCCGTGTCGACCAGCAACCCCACAACTCGCCCGCCCACGTTGACAACGACAAGCCGCGCGCGCAGATCGAATGGCACTTTGCCGAAACCGAACCGAATGCGCAGGTTCAACGCTGGAATCACACGGCCTCGCGTATAAACCACGCCCTCGACAACCGCTATCGCATTCGGCACAGGCGTGATCTCCTCCACCATCTGCACCTGCTGTACAGAGTCGCTGGGCACGGCATAACTCGTTCCCGCAAGTTCGAAAAGAATGTAAGTGTCCGATGCTGTTGCCACACTCATGACGCAGCTCCCGCAGGCGCGTTGAAGTTCGATCGTCTCAGCGCCGGCACATCGAGAATGAGAACGACACGGTCATCTCCCAGATCCGTTGCACCCGCGATGCCGGGAACCTGGACCAGGTGATCTCCGATGCCGCGCACCACAATTTCCCGGTGACCGATCACGCGGTCGACCGCGATTCCCAGCGCATTCGTTCCGGACCCGGTGACAAAGACATGAAAGGCGTCATCGCGAGACGACACCGTGCTTGAGAGATTGAATACTTTTGAAAGACGCATCAGCGGCAGCACGCCCTCACGGTAAGCAATGATTTCGTTCCGTTCCAGTGTGCGAACCGACGAGCGCTCAACCTCCAGGACTTCCCGTACGTTGGTTTGCGGAACAGCGTAGGTTTCGCCGCCGGCGGTGACAATCAGCGCATCGGCGATGGCGAGGGTTAACGGCAGTTCGATACGGAACGTCGTGCCCCGTCCAGGATCCGTGGAAAGCGTCAAGGCTCCGCTGAGCGCTTCGACAGTTCTCTTCACGACGTCCATGCCGACGCCGCGTCCACTCTCGCGATCCGCTTCCGCACGCGTGGAAAACCCAGGCATGCAAATCAGATCGAGGATTGCCGCAGTGTCGAGCGAGGCATCAGAATCGCGCAGGTTTCTTGCCTTCGCACGTTCTGCGACAGCCTGCACGTCGATACCGCGGCCATCATCGGCAACTTCGATGACGACGTATTCCCCGGTGGTCGAAGCGCGAAGGGTGAGATGGGCTTCCGCAGGCTTGCCGTGCGCTTCGCGTTCATCCGGCCGCTCGATTCCGTGGCTGACGGCGTTCCGAACGAGGTGCAGGAGCGGATCCATCATTCGCTCGACCAGGAACTTGTCGATCTCGGTCTCGCGCCCAATGATCTCGAGAATGATTCGCTTGCCGCTCTCCCGGGCAAGATCCCGAACAACGAACTGCATGCGCTCGAAAACTTCCCCGATCACTACCATACGGACGCGCATGACGCCCTCACGCAGGTCCCTCAATTGACGTGTCATGGCCTGTGTGGATTCCCATAATCCGCGCCATTCCGCTGCGGAAAGACTTCGTTTCGTTTGCTTCACCTGATCTTCGAGGCGCGCGCGGCTGGTCACCATCTCGCCGATCATGCGCATCAGATCATCGAGCCGCGCAAGGTCGACCCGGACAAGATTCGAAGGTGTCACCGGCAACACGGGTTTGACGGTTTCACGAACGATTTCTTCCGCAGCAGCCACGACAATGCCGTCCTGCAGCCATTCGTCAAGCGTCGCAAGGTCAACCTCGGTTTCCACAACAAACTGAAACGAAATCTCCCCCTGGCCCTTGACCTGTGGCGTGGACTTGAGAATTTCGCCAATCTCTTTCAGACGTTCACGAATGGTGTTGATGTTGATTCCCTTTACCGAAAGAGCGGCAGTAGGAGTAAAAACGATGGTCCATCGCCGGCGCGACGTTATGTGGGGTTGAGACCCGAGAAGCGATGTCACCTGCGGTGATGCTGTCACCGGTGGGGCCGGTGCATTTGATGTGGAAAGTTGGTCTAACCGGCTGACAACAGCATCAATGGAGGGAAGTGTCTGTCCTGCCTGTCGGGCGGCAAGGACGCTTTCAATGAGAGCAGTCCCCGAAATCAGACCGTCGAGACGCTCAACCGAGAACGTCAGTTCGGCATGACGCAATAAGCGGAGCATGCTCTCGATGCTGTGTGCCACCTGCTCGACTTCGGCGAGCCCAACCATCCCAGAGATGCCTTTGATCGTGTGAAAGCTGCGGAAGAGATCATCCAGAAGCGCGATATCGATCTGGCCCCCGGCGATCTGTTTTTCGGTGGCGAGCAGATGCCTTCGAATGAGGACAAGATGCTCTTCACACTCGGCGTAGTAATCGCTGAGGAATTGGTTGCGGAAGTCCTCGTTACTCTCAGGGCCCTGGTTCGCCATCCGTCAACTCGCCACGAGCAGCTTGCTCACGTGCGCGAGCAACTCGCCAGCCTGAAATGGTTTGGTGAGGTAATCTGTCGCTCCCGACGCCATGGCCTCAGAGCGGCTAGCTTCGTCGCCGCGCGTGGTCAGCACAACAATCGGAAGGTCGCGATACTTCTTGTGCGCCCGCACGAACTGCAGCACTTCAATGCCGTGCATCTCAGGCATATTCAAATCCAGAATCATCAGATCTACAGGTGCGACTGCCAGACATTCGATTGCCTCGAGTCCACTGCCTGCTTCCGTGAATTTCACACGGCCAAGGTTTTTCAAGGACATCATAACCATACGCCGCATTGTCGGCGAATCATCAACAACCAATACGGAGTACGCTCCGGCGTCTGAGTTGGTCATAAAGCCAGCAAAGGAGTCAGATACACTGTCTCAGATTTAACGGCAGATGAAATACAGAGCCTATCACAGCGGGACGGATAGTTCGGTGCGACGAAAACGATTGAAAAAGGTCGGCAGAATGAACTGCTTAAAAATAGTTCTGTCCTAAAATCTCCTGCAGAGACGGTTCCGCCACATGGAAAGGCCTACTCCACCAGACCGGGACTTGACCGCTGCCCTCTTCGCGCACGATTTCGAAACGGCCGCGCGTCTCCTTGCGCATGGAGCCGACGTCAACCGCCGCATCGACACAACGGTGCCGGACGATCGTGGCATCTACGACGACACGACGACTTACCTCATTGAGGCCGCTGTTCGCGGTGATGTGGAGGTGGCTCGTTTTCTCCTGAAGAACGGCGCAAACCCGAATATCGCAACCTCCTTCGCAAACCAGACGCCCTTGCTGGCGGCAACGCAACAAGGCCATTCGGAAGTTGTCGATCTTCTCCTCAGTCATGGAGCCAATTATTCCGCCGTCGACCATCCGAGTAAATTCAGCGCGCTGGAGTACGCCATCGCGGACGAGAATGCCGACATTGTAAGGAGTCTTCTTGCCGCTGGTGCGCGTCCGGTTTTCCGTCGGCTCGCCTTTGGCAGAGAGGGCGGGGGCCCTGCACGGGAAATTGTCCGCCTGCTGGTGAAACATGGATTTGATATCAATCGAAAAGACGACTGGGGCAAGACTCCGCTCATGTGGGCTGCGGAAAGAGCGCCGCTGGAAACCGTTCAATTCTTAATTGAATCAGGGGCTGACGTGAACATCGCCTCCGGGAAAAACATGAATGGGGTGTCCAGCAATCAGACCGCGCTCCAGATCGCGAAACAGGCGAAAAGAAGCGATGTCATCGCTCTCTTGCTGCGCCATGGTGCGCGGGTCATTGCGCGGTGATGTAGACTTGTAGTCCTGGAAACGGAGGTCCAGTGCGCACGCTGATTGGATACCTGTTAGCTCTGATCCTTGCATCCCCAGCCACCTCCACAACTCCCGCACCGCCGCTTAAGGCTAAAGGTTCCGATCCCCTCTATCTCTTTAACGACAATGGCAAGTGGGGGTACCTTGACCGAAATGGCGCCATTCTCATCCCCGCAGAATTCGACGCCGCCGCCGACTTCTTCGAAGGCCTCGCCCCGGTAACCAGGGGGGATGTTAAGGGTTACATCAATGCGTCCGGCAGGTTTGAGATCCTCAGACATGAGTCCTACCTTGGCCCGTTTCGTGATGGCTTTGCCGGAGTGGGCCACCGTCCTTCGCCCGACGAGATGACCGCGGCGTGGCCGTGATACCCAGCGAGTTTGAAGACGCCTCCGATTTTTCGGAAGGCCTTGCCGCGGCGAAAAAAGGATCCTGGGGATTCATCAACAAAAAGGGCCAGTGGGTTATCCCGCCTCAGTTCGACGACGCCAGGGAGTTTCGTGATGGACTCGCGCTGGTGGACATCCATCCAAACTGGCATTACATCGACAATCGCGGGCTCGTCGTCCGGCCGAATGTGTGGATCTCCCCGCCCTGCGACCTCTGCCCCTGACCTGCTGAACCCTGCGTGACGAAAATTCGGAAATCCTTAAGTAGTCCATGAACGACTGGAAATGGAGCCCCAGGAATAGACATAGGCCAGCGGTGATAGACTGCATGCCAAAAATTAGTGACGTTATCCAGGCCACGCGACGTTACATCATTGGGAAGCCCGGTGGATCAGGAGCACACCGAAATGATTCGGATACAAGACGGTTACTGTAGACGATTCGCGCGTATCGTTGCCATTGCCGCGGCGCTTTCGTTGATGACCGGTTGCGGTGCCATCCGGAAATCCGCGGTGAAAAGTGTGGCGGACACCCTGGCTGCCCCCGAAAGTGATGTGTTCGCGCGCGACGAGGACCTGGAGCTCGTCGGCGTGGCTGCGCCTTTCGGACTCAAATTGTACGAGTCCCTGCTCGAGTCGATTCCGGATCACGTTCCTCTGCTGATCGCCACCTGCAGCAACTTTACGCAGTACTCCTACGCTTTCATTCAACCGAAGGCAGAAGAACTCGAGTACAAGGATTACTCGGAATACACGCGCCAGCAGGATCGCGCGCTTCGCATGTATCTGCGCGCGAGGGACTACTGCTTGCGGGCGTTGGAGCAGCGGTTTCCCAAGATTCGAGTCGCGCTGCTGCGCGATCCGAAAACAGCCCTTGCCGCCGCGAAGAAGTCGGATGTCCCATTGCTCTATTGGTCCGCCGCATCCTGGGGCGCAGCGGTCTCAGTGGGGGTAGGAAGGGCGGACCTCGCCGGTGATCTTCATGTTGTTCGAGGCCTCGCCGAGCGCGCACTTGCCCTCGACCCGGACTATGCTAACGGCGCGATTCACGAGCTGATGATCTCACTGGAGAGCCTCGACGAACTGGTGGGCGGATCCGAAGCTCGCGCACGCGAACACTTCAAGCGTGCCGTCGAATTGCAGAAAAACCAGCCCCAGGCCGGCCCGTATGTTTCGCTTGCAACGGGCATTTCGCTCAAGAACCAAAACCGCGAAGAATTCGAGCAGCTTTTGAAAGAGGCTTTGGCGATCGACGCGGACAAGCACCCGACCGTACGGCTCGCGAACCTTGCCGCACAACGGCGCGCACGATTTTTGCTCGACCAGATCGATGAGTTGTTTCCAAAGTGATACGCGTTTCAGTGGGAGGCCCTATGTTTCGATTCCGACATCTTTTCCTGGCGGTGGCATCGTTCCTGTTGTGTGCGCTTTCCGTTTTTCAGGCACAGGCGCCCCTCACTGTTCGCGTGGCGACGGTCGCGCCTGAAAATTCCGAATGGCACGATGCCTTGAGACAGCTGCACGGCACTCTGCAGGAGAAAACATCGAAGCGCGTTGCCCTGCGGATCAACGCCGGGGGAATACAGGGCTCAGAAAAGGCCGTCATCGACCGGATGTTGACCGGTGGCCCCGTCGACGCCTCTCTGTTGACCGCGAACGGCCTGGCAATGATCGATGACTCGTTCAACGTATTCGGCATTCCGTTCTTCTTCCAGTCCGAAGCGGAGATGCGTTTCGTTCAGGAACGCCTGACGCCCTTGCTTGCCACGAGGCTCGAAACCAAAGGTTTTCGCCTGCTGGCCTGGGGCGAAGGCGGCTGGGTCCAGCTTTTCTCCAAACAGCCGTTGAAGACGCTTGCGGATGTGAAGCGGGTGAAACTTTTCTCGTCGGATGGCAATGACCGGATGATCCAGTGGTACAAAGCCAACGGCTTCAACGCCGTCGCTATGCCGGAAAACGAGATCATGAAACAGCTGAAAGCGCTGAACGGCGTCGAGGCAGTGCCCATTCCACCCTATCCAGCTCAACTGCTGGGCCTTTACCGCGACGCGCCGTACATGCTCCAGGTACAGGTAGCTCAGCTGGTCGGTGCGTTCATCATGACGACGAACTCATGGAGCAAACTTTCGGAAGCAGACCGTGAGGTTCTACTTAACGCTTCAAAAGTCATGCAGACACGTCTTGAAAGAGAAGTCCCGAAAAAGGACGCCGCTGCCATTGAGGAGATGCGAAAGGAAGGGCGCGACCTCAAGGTCACAATGCTTGATGCCAAAGCCTCCGCCGAATTTCGCACAGAAGCGGAAAGAATGACCGCCGCGATGAGCGGAAGCATCGTTCCGAAGGATGTGTTTGACGCAGCTCTCCGCGAGCGTAATGCCTATCGGGCGCGTTCGGGAAAACCGTAGATGCCGTCGTCCTTCTGGCGCGCTGAGAACGGCGTCGCAACCCTTGCAGCATTCGGTCTTATTCTGCTGCCGCTCGTGGAGATTGTCGCGCGAACCGTTTTCTCTACCGGCGTTCCCGGGGCGGGCCCCTTCACCAATCACCTTGTTCTCTGGGTTGCCATGCTGGGTGCCGCAATCGCTGCACGTGATGACAGGCTGCTTGTGCTCGCTACGGGCGGGTTTATCCCGGAAGGCCGCTGGCGGGAGATCGCGCGAGTCGCTTCCGCCGCTGTCGGTGCAGCAGTCGCGGGGCTTCTCGCGGCTGGCGCCATTGAATATGTCCGTGTTCGCTATGTTTCGGGCCGCGAACTGGCCGCCGGCGTTCCTGAATGGATTACCGAACTCGCCCTCCCTGTTGCTTTTATCCTGATCGCCGGCCGTCTGGCGTGGCGGGCATCCGAATCGAGGTGGGGGCGCGCGCTCGCGTGTCTCGGGCTCGCCGCTGGATTCATGATTGGCTTCCGTCCTTCTGCTCTCGAAGGTCACCTGGTATGGCCATGGATTCTCGTTCCTCTTGCGGCAACGATTCTCGGAGCTCCAATCTTCGTGATGATCGGTGGCACAGCCTTGATTCTGTTTCTCACCGAGGGCATCGGGCCCGTCAACTCGATCATCGACGCGCACGAGCAATTGACATTCAGTGGGATTCCCGCGATCCCGCTGTTTACCCTGGCGGGGTTCCTTCTGGCGGAAGGCAAAGCGTCCACGCGGCTGCTGCGTTTGTTTCGAGCGTTTCTCGGCTGGCTGCCCGGCGGAACAGCCGTAGTCACTGCTGTTCTCTGTGCTCTGTTCACGCTGCTCACCGGCGGTTCAGGAGTAACGATTCTAGCACTGGGTGGCGTGCTGCTGCCGACGCTGCTCGCCGACGGATATCGCGAACGGTTTTCCCTGGGTATGTTAATGTCAGCCGGGTCGCTGGGACTGCTCTTTCCTCTCTCGCTTCCACTTCTGTTGTACGCGGTCGTCGTCAGCCCGAACCCGGGCGCGCCCTCCATGGAACAGCTCTTTCTGGGTGGAATCGTGCCGGGCATCGTCATGCTGGTGCTCCTGGCCGCACTTGGCATACGGGAAGGTCTCGCCAGGCAGCTACCCGTTCACAAATTTGCGTGGCGCGAAGCGGGTGGGGCCGTCTGGGAGGCGAAATGGGAGATTTTCTTACCGGTAGTCATCGTGGGCTCCATCGTGATCGGAGCTACAACGAGCGAATCCGCAGCTCTGGCGGCCCTTTACGCATTCGTCGTCCAGCGCTTCATCCACTGGGATCTCCGGTCGATTAACGACATTTTCCGCGCAGTAGGCAACTCCGTTGCCCTCTCGGGCGGTGTGCTCATCATCCTTGCCGTGGCCGCGGCATTCACAAACTACCTGATCACTGCGAACGTCCCAGCCCTGGTCAGTGAGTGGACTCAGGCAAACGTCCACTCCAAATGGCTGTTCCTTCTCGGTCTGAATCTCGTGCTGATCATTGTCGGCGGACTGATGGACATTTTCTCGGCAACCATCGTCGTCGTTCCGCTGATCGTACCGATCGCCGCGCACTTCAACGTCGACCCGATCCATCTGGGCATCATTTTCGTCGCGAATGCGGAGCTGGGTTATCTGACTCCGCCTGTGGGAGAGAATCTCTTTCTGGCCTCTTACCGGTTCAATAAACCGATTCTGGAACTGGCGCGTGCGATGTTGCCGATGTACGTCATTCTTCTTGCGGGAGTCCTGCTGATTACCTATGTGCCGTGGCTTACGACCGCACTACCGGCCTGGCTGGGACGCTGATCGAATCCATCGCTCGACCTCGCGCTCCATCAGGTCTAGCGGTACGATCCCCGTTTCGAGAATGAGATTGTGATATTCGCGCAGGGAGAACCTGTCACCCAGCGCCTTTCTGGCCTTCTCGCGTAATTCAACCAGCTTCAGTTGACCGATCATGTAAGAGCAGGCCTGACCGGGATAGACTACGTAACGCTCGACCTCGCTTGCTTCGATGCCGTAGTCGATAGCCTGTTGCCGCGTCCAGTGTTTTGCGTGCAAACCCGTATCTACCACCAACCGGCGCGCTCGAAACAACGCCTCCTCGAGTTGACCAAGAAGCCCTTCGGGATCGCCGTCGTACCACCCAGATTCCGCCGCCAGTCGCTCGGCGTAAAGGGCCCAGCCTTCCGTTCTCGCCGAAATGCCGCCGAAGGCGCGGATCTGACGAAAACGGGGCAATGCCTTGTTTTCAACCTGGAGCGCAATGTCGAAGTGATGTCCCGGCACTGCTTCATGATACGTAACACTGCGCAAACCAAACTTTGTCATGTTGCTGAGTCGACGCGGATACTGGTAGACACCGGGCCGCGAGCCGTCCACAGGCGGAGCATTGTAGCTGGCGGCAGCGTTGTTTTCGCGGAATGGGGGGAACGCCTGGACCTCAATCGGTGATTTTGGGCGAATGTCGAAGAGAGACTCGGCTCGTTTCTCTGCATCCAGTATCAACATTTCAATGTCCTGCAGGATCTGAGAGCGGCTCTGCGCTGAAGATGGCTTCGGATACTGCAGGTCCTGTCGAAGCTTCTCGATGCGGTCTTTCACGGTGCCTGTAGTCCTGCCGATCGTCCGCAGGATAGAGTCCATTTCGCCCTCGATCCGGGCCACCTCCTTCAAACCAATCTCGTGAATCTCCTCTGCCGTCAGCTCCGTTGTTGTGAAGCGCTTCAGGAAGTGCGTGTACGCCTCGGTCCCGCCTTGGTATTTCGAGATGCCTGCTTCATCTGTAGAACGGGGAACCTGGGACTGCAGGAGAGCTATCGCCCGTCTCCAGGCAGGATAAATCTGACCGGACACGATCTTTTCAGCCTCCGCCTGTAACGCCTGGCGACGAGGCGGTGGAATCTCCTTAACCTCCTCCATCTTCTGCGTCAAAGCCACAACGAACGGATTCATGGGAACAGGAGTGGCGGCGAAACCCTGCAGCTGATTAATGGTGGCCGTAAGAATGAATGTCGGCGGGATAATGCCCTTGTCGTTAATTCTTTGATGCTCTGCGATCGCTTCGTCCAGGCGGGTGCCTATTTGACTGAGTGCCGCGAGATAGTTCTCAGCGTCGCGCTCGGTCTTTACGGGATGTCTGACGGTCAGGACCTCCAACAGGTTCACGTTGGCTCCATTCATTTGCTGAATCGGAAAGGTGTAATCGAGAAACGGCTCGTCTTTGGAAATAGTCTCGAGTTGCCATTCCAGCAGATCCGCCGATAACCGCTGACCATCGGGTATCTTGTCGCGTTCGTATTTGCGAAGCTCTGCCAGGCCACGCCTCGCGAGTTGGATCCGCTCTTGTTGATAGGCACGGGATTCTGGTGTGAGCTCGCGCTCGAGACGGTCCTGCTCTTCCCCTGTAAAGTAACGCGTGGACCGGGCCAGATTCGGATTCCCCCGCACCCACTCATCCGTGAATGCGCTGAAGAACTCCTCGATGTCAGGGAGCACCGGCGATTTCGAATCGGCGTCGGAGGAGGAACATGCCCCAAGAAAAAGCATAGCCAGCACCATGAGTGGCCTATTCATCCGCGCATGCTAACACATCACTCGATTGTTGCCGCCGCCGGACCAGTCACGGATTGTTCGCACCCGGGCCCACAGGTTCTGCACATTTTTTGCATTTTTTAGGTAAGTTTGTGCGTCGGTTCTTTCCATGCCAAGCCAATCCCATCAGAATTAACTCGGACATTTGAGTTAGGGGGGTGGAAGTTCCTTCATCCAGTAACCCCCACCCGTAAAGCTGCGTATATCTAGTCGTTAGAAGGGTAAGTTTTGCTTAAAGTCAGAGTGGGGAGACACAAGTGGAAGTTGGGGGTACTGGTGGCTAGTGCTCTATTGGCCGGAGTGTGGTCATTGAAAGGCCAGGCAACACGCCCCGACACGAACGCCATTTTTTCTCCCGCCCATGGTTCCATCTCGGAAGCCATTTCCCATTTCTTCGGATATCGACCCGAACCGGTTCAGCCGATCGCGTTCCCGCACAATGTCCACGTCCAGGACGTCGAGCTCGCATGTATGGATTGTCATATCAGCGCCGCCCGAGGTCCCCAGGCATCGATACCCGATATCCGCACCTGCTGGAACTGTCATGCAACGACGGCGACGGATCGGGCGGAAATTCAAAAGATGAAAGGGTACTTCGACAAGGGACAGGACATTCCGTGGCAGCGCGTGTGGGGTTGGGTGGAAGAATCCCACGTGCGATTCAACCACGCGCCGCACATCCTGGCGAAGGTCGATTGCGCGACCTGTCATGGCGATGTTGCTCAAATGACGGTTGCCACCAGAGAGATCCAGCACACGATGGAATTCTGCGTCACATGTCATAAGGAGAAAGGCGCCTCGAACGATTGCGTGACTTGCCATTACTGAAGCGGAGCCTAAAGACGACATCCATGGATCGCCGAAATTTCATCAAGACGACAGCTGCCGCCGGAGCAAGTGCAACACTGGCGGGTTGCGGCAACCCGGAGACGCAGCTCATTCGGTTTATCCCGGAAGAGCCGCTCTTTCCCGGTATCGCCACCTGGAAGCCCAGCATCTGCCCGCTCTGTTCTGCCGGGTGCGGCCTGCACGTCCGAGTGATGGACGGCGAAGCCGAAGTGGTCCGGAACGGCGAAAAGGGACTCTTGAAAATGGGTCTGGCGAAAAAGCTGGAGGGCAACCCGCAACACCCCATCAGCCACGGAAAGCTGTGCGCGCGAGGCCAGGCGGGCATTCAACTGACCTATCATCCAGACCGTATCCGGCAACCGCTCCGACGAACCGGTCCTCGCGGTAGCGGCCCCTTTCAGGAAATCTCGTGGGATGACGCAATGGCGGACGTTCTTCTTCGACTCAACGCCATCGCCGCGGCCGATCAACAAAAGACGCTCGGTTTTCTAACGCGGCGTCTGCGAGGACAACGAAACGTTCTCATTTCGACGTTCCTGAAAGAATTCGGCGCGCCACCCGCAACGTTATTTGAAGTCTTCAGTGACGATGTGCTCCGCGAAGCCAACAGGCAGAGCTTTGGCTTCGAACAACTGCCGACATTCGATCTTGCCCGGTCCCGCTATGTACTGTCATTCGGCGCCGACTTCCTTGGCACGTGGAACTCTCCGGTGGCCCACAGCGTCGCGTACGGAGAAATGCGCCAGGGGCGACCGGGCGTCCGCGCAAAGTTCGTACAGGTCGAACCGAGAATGTCCCAGACCGGCGCAAACGCCGACGAATGGGTTCCGGTTAAACCGGGGACTGAAGGGATACTCGCGCTGGGTATCGCACACGTCATTTTCAAAGCGAACCTGCGCACACCTTCAGCCGCAGGACGAGCCGGAGACAGGATCGATGGCTGGAATACTGGACTTCAAGCCTACACTCCCGAAGCGGTGGAAAAGCGGACCGGCGTTGCCACAGCCCGAATCGAAAGACTCGCTCGTGAATTTGCCGACAACAGCCCTGCCGTGGCGATCATCGGTGGCGCACCGCTCGCGCACACAAACGGGATATTCCAGGCGCTGGCCGTCAACGCTCTTAATGCCCTTGTCGGCAGCGTGGGCGAGGAGGGAGGCCTTTCCTTTACGCCGCATCCCGATACTGGCACGGCCCAGGCCGGCCGTCGCGGCCTTCGAGAGCTCGCAGCCGAGATCCTTTCGTCGTCATCGTCGCCGGTGCAGGTGCTGTTCCTCAATGATGCGAATCCGGTATTCGGCACGCCACCGGCATGGCGGGTTGCGGAAGCTCTCGCAAAGGTTCCTTATATTGTCAGCTTTGGAAGTTTTCTGGACGAGACGAGCCTGATCGCCGATCTGATCCTGCCCGATCACTCCTTTCTCGAATCCTGGGTGGATGACGTGCCCGAATCGGGCACTGCCCTGTCGGTTGCCAGTGTCGCCGCGCCGGTGATGCGTCCTCTGCACCAGACGCGGTCGATGCCGGATGTCGTGCTCGACATCGGTCGACAGTTGCAGCGTCCTGTCGTCTTGCCATGGAATAACTACGAGGACATGCTCAAAGCCGCTTTCGCTGCGCTCGCTGATAAATCGAGTAACTGGGACAAAATTCTGGAAAACGGCGGCTGGTGGAGCACCGCTTCGACGGGCCCGTCTGTGAATCCGGCGCGTGTGACTCCGGCTGCGGCAACGCTCCAGGCCGATCCGCAGTTTGACGGGCGAGCCGAGGATTATCCGTTCCACTTTCTTCCTTATGCCTCTCAGGCATTTCTTGATGGATCGCTCGCTCACCTTCCCTGGCTTCAGGAACTTCCTGACGTGATTTCCACAGCGATGTGGAGCAATTGGGTTGAGATCAATCCGGTGACCGCACGTGATCTCGGTATTGCTCAGGGCGATGCCGTGGAGGTCCGCTCCGTTCATGGAACGATTCAGGCACCGGCTCTCATTTCACCCGGTATTGCGCCGGATGTCGTGGCAATGCCCGTTGGCCAGGGTCATGCGACATACACGCGCTATGCGAGCGGTCGGGGCTCCAATCCGGTAAGCATTCTTGCGGATCTGACCGAACCGGTAACTGGAGCGCTCGCGTGGGCTGCGACGCGTGTCGGCATTCGGAAACTCGACAACGCTGCGCCAACAACTCCGCTGATTGTTTTCGCCGGCGCTTTGCGAGAACACGAAGAAAGGCACCGTTAAGAGGAACAACCATGCCACATCGATGGGGAATGGCAGTAGATCTGGATCGATGCACCGGTTGCGAAGCGTGCGTTGTTGCGTGTCACGCGGAAAACAATATCCCCACCGTTGGGGCGGATGAAGCCGCGCGCGGCCGTGCCAAACACTGGATTCGGGTCGAACGTTACTGGGAAGGAGAGTTCCCCGACGTCCGTCTAAAGTTCAGGCCCGTCCTTTGTCAGCAGTGTGACAACGCTCCGTGCGAGCCCGTATGCCCCACCTATGCAAGCTCTCACACCTCCGAAGGACTCAACGCGCAGGTCTACAATCGCTGCATTGGCACACGGTATTGCGCCAACGCCTGCTCCTACGATGTCCGTTTCTTCAACTTCTTTAATCCCGTTTGGGAAAAGCCGTTGCACCTTCAGCTGAATCCCGACGTCTCGGTCCGCGAACAGGGGGTCATGGAGAAATGCACTTTCTGCGTTCAGCGGATCAACGCCGGCAAGATCGCCGCGAAAGCCGAGGGACACGAGGTTCGGGATGGTGATATCAGCCCGGCGTGTGTCCAGTCGTGCACTGCAAACGCGCTCGTCTTCGGCGACCTCAATGATCCCGACAGCGCAGTGTCCCGGCTGTCTCGCTCGCCGCGTGGCAGTAAACTGCTGGAAGACCTGGGAACTGAACCTAAAGTGACCTACCTCGAGCGCGACGCCTGGCATGATGCCGGAGACCCTCGCCGTGGCTGACCGCCTGTCACGAGATTTGCTTCGGCCGGTTTTTCAAACCACCGGTAAGTTCTACGCCTTGGTCGTTATCCTGGGCGTCATCGTTCTGTCGGGCCTGGCTACATGGGGGTATCAGATTTACTACGGGTTTGGTGTGACCGGCTACAACTGGCCTGTCTACTGGGCCCTTCATGAGACCAATTTTGTTTTCTGGATCGGCATCAGTCACGCTGGAACACTGATCTCGGCAATCCTGAGACTGGTGAACGCGACATGGCGGCGCCCGGTGACGCGTTGCGCGGAGATCATTACGGCGTTTGCGCTCATGATCGGAGCCATGTTTCCGCTGATCCATCTGGGGAGACCCTGGCTGGCGTTCTATCTCATTCCTTACCCGAGCGAACGTGGAATCTGGCCGAATTACCGGTCCCCGCTGGTGTGGGACTTTTTTGCGATCAATACCTATCTGCTTTCCAGCCTGCTCTTTCTTGCCCTCCCGATGATTCCGGACTTCGCCTTGATTCGCGATCGCGCGACAGGCTGGAGGAAAAAAGTTTACGCTCGACTGAGTCTGGGATGGCAGGGGACGCCGAAGCAATGGCACCGTCTCGAGACTGCAATGCACATCATGGCCCTGGCCATACTGCCTATTGCCGTATCCGTCCATACGATTGTGTCCTTCGATTTCTCCATGGCGGTTGTGCCGATGTGGCACTCCACCATATTCGGCCCCTACTTTGTCGCCGGCGCCATCTTCAGCGGCATTGCCGCGCTGATCATCGTGATGGCCGTACTCCGAAGAGCGTTTCATCTGGAAAGCTATCTTCTGCCGCTTCACTTTCAGAATCTCGGAAAGTTGCTGTTGCTGATGAGCCTGCTGTGGGGATACTTCGTCTTCAATGAGCGGCTGACGGCCTGGTACGGCAACATTCCGCACGAGATGAACGTGTTCTGGTCGACCCAGACGGGGGAGTATGCCCCTCTCTTCTGGACGATGGTGCTGTGCAATTTCGTTATTCCGTTTCCGCTGCTGGCGATTCGAAGGCTGCGGTCCGTGACCACTGCGGTCCTTGCGTCCTGTTGCGTTGTCGTCGGAATGTGGCTCGAGCGATTTCTGATTATTGTGCCGTCGTTGTCGCGCAAGTCCCTGCCGTATGCGTGGGGGTCGTACTCGCCCGAATGGCCCGAGATTGTCATCATGGTTGCATCTTTCGCGGCGATGGCGCTCCTGTACGTGCTCATTTCGAAGGTCGTTCCGCTCATATCGATCTGGGAATTGAAGGCCGGTGAACAACCCGCAGCGCACTCGCCAACGTCCGTTCATGAGGCTGAGACTGCAGGAGAGCTCCGGTGAAAGCGATTTACGGACTGTACGAAACACCGCGGGGGGCCCAGCGCGCTTTTAACGGGTTACGCGAAGAAGTGCAGGTTCGCGATATCACGGTCATGTCTTCAGAGCCCCTCGAAGAGTGGGAGTTTGCGAGCCAGGACCGTGTAACGTTCATGCCGTGGATCGCAGCCGGAGGAGCCGCAGTCGGCCTGATCTCGGCATACCTGCTGACTGCGGTCACGCAGCAAACCTGGCCGATCAGGACCGGCGGAATGCCGATCGTCTCGAACTGGACAAACATGATTATCCTGTTTGAACTGACTATGCTCGGCGCCGTTTTGGCTACCGTCCTCACGCTGCTGTTCACGGCGCGGTTGCCCGCAAAGCTTCCTAAAATTTACGATCCCGCTGTTTCCGACGGCAAGATTCTTGTAGGTGTCGACGCTCCAGCAGATTCGCAACTGGCCAGTATTGAACGAGCGCTCCATTCAGGTCATCCGATAGCGGTTCACCGGAAGCCGTGACCAGCGTTTATGCCGTCTTAAGACGATCTGCCAGGTACTTCGACTCCATATCGGCAAGCACCTGCAGTTGGCTCGTACGTTGCGTTGCCTGCCACGCGGCGTCGTAGTGTTGCATTTCCGACGCGACACGTTCGTCTTCGACTGCCGTCAAGGTCGACTCAACCAGCGGAAACACAACTTCCTCTTCTTCTTTGATGTGTTCACGCAGAATCATGCTGAGGCGCGTCGCGTAGTAGCTGAAGTCCTTTGTGTTCTTCGTGAGCAAGGACTCCTCGAGGCCTTCAATGAGTGACCGCTGCCGATTGTGCTCGAAGACAAGGCAGCACAGCCTCTCATAGTTCCTCTGCGTTGGGTCATGCAACAACGCCGGAAACAAGACCGACTCTTCCTTCCCCTGGTGATGCCGATCTCCGAAATCCCGGAGAAACTTCAACATGCATTTCACATCGGATTCACTCACATTTTGATTGGTGTCAGCGCGAGCTGCCATCTCTCTAACGACGTCCAATGCCGCGACCATGTGCCTGTGATCGTCCCGGAGCAAGTCCGTTGATTTCATAAATAACCTCCCGCCCGAAGGACTACGCCGCTTTGATTAAGCAGTTTCTATTCCAGCGAGGAGCTGCCCATGGGCATGTAAAGCTGGCATTTGTGGGGCTCCTGTTCAAAAAAACCGCCTGCTTGAACGTGCCGGGCTGGACATTTTTGACAAGATGACACGTCAGGCTAAACAACGAGGGGGAGGTTTCGACAGGTCGGCAGCGTCAGGGATGGATAACAGGAGCCGTATTGACAATCCGCTTAGCGGCCCTCGCTTTCAACCGCCTTTC
>DASTBJ010000514.1:0-8585 GCA_035712125.1 Terriglobia bacterium | reverse complement strand
ACACTGAGAGATATCGTGGAAGGGCCGGCGAGCTAACCTACCTTTTCACCGCGTACGGACTGTCTTCCACGTACAGCGTCTTGCATACCTGGCACCGAAAGACTTCTTTCCCGGGCCCTGCTGCCTTTTTCGCGTCGGCATCGAGTTCCGTGACCTTCTTGAGCTTTCCGCCGCAGTATGGGTCCTTGGGATCGTCTTTGGGTACGTTACAAACAGTCTGACGGGGTTCCTTGGCTTTCACGTAGAGCAGTTCCTCCAACAAAACTGCGGGATTATAACCAACCTTCAGGTTTGCGCCAAACACGCACCCCGAAATTGGACAGACACCTACATCTCAGGTTTCCGAGTTGCCACTTCTCGGAGTCTTCTATATAGTTCGCTGTTTTGCGCCATTCACATGAGCGCATTCACCGCTTCATCGCTCACACTGCTTACACTTGGAGGTCGCTCGAGGTTTATGAATCAACGAAGTCTGGAGGACGTACTAAAATCCGCCGGTAATCCGGTGGATCTCCTGCGGAACTCCCAAATCGGCCCGTATGTTTATCCGGTTGTGCCGGCTGAGTTCACGAACTGGAGAGACGAGCAGCGCGCCTGGCAACACAGCTGCGTTCTCTTTAACCAGTCGTATCACATGACAGACATGTACGTGCAGGGGCCTGATGCCTTCAAAGTGCTGGCGTCTCTTGGAATCAACAGCTTCAAAAACTTTGAAGTCGGCAAAGCCAAGCAGTACGTCGCGTGCAACTATGACGGCTACGTTATCGGCGACGTTGTGCTCTTCTATCTCGACACGAACGCTTTCAATCTGGTGGGCCGACCTTCCGTGCATAACTGGGTCCAGTACCACTGCGAGACCGGTGGATTTCAGGCCACGGTGGAACGAGACGAGCGCGTCGCGGCGCGCCAGGGCCCGCCAATCCGAAAGGTTTACCGGTACCAGATTCAGGGTCCCAATGCGCCGAAAGTCGTCGAACGGCTGACGGGCGCACCGGCGCCTGACATCAAGTTCTTCAACATGGGAACGTTCAAGATCGCCGACCGAAACGTCCGCGCCCTGCGTCACGGCATGGTCGGGCAACCGGGATGGGAGCTGTTTGGTCCGTGGGCGGACGGAGAAGAAGTCCGTGCGGCCATCGTCGAAGCCGGCAAGGAATTCGGTCTGCGTCAGGTCGGTGCGAGAGCGTACTCCAGCAATACGCTGGAGTCGGGTTGGATCCCTTCCCCGCTGCCTGCCATCTATACCGGCGAGAAGATGAAAGCCTACCGGCAATGGTTACCGGGCAACGCCTACGAAGCCATCGCTTCGCTGGGCGGCAGCTTCTATTCATCCAACATCGAAGACTACTACCTGACTCCCTACGATCTTGGCTACGGACCTATCGTGAAGTTCGATCACGAATTCCCCGGCCGGCAGGCGTTGGAAGGGATTTCGAAGTCTCCAAAGCGAAAGAAAGTGACGCTGGCCTGGAATGGAACGGATGCCCGGAACGTCATCGGAACGTTGTTCGAGGGTGGGGACGCCGCGAAGTTCGTTGACTTTCCTTCAGCCGTCTACTCGACGTTGCCCTACGACAAGGTGACGAAGGACGGCAAGACCATCGGCGTCTCGACGTGGAGCGGTTACAGTTACAACGAGCGCTCCATGCTGTCGCTCGCAATGGTGGACGTGCAATATAGCGAACCGGGCACCGAGCTTACTCTCGTCTGGGGCGAAGAGAATGGCGGCTCGAAGAAGCCGACCGTCGAGCGCCACAGGCAGGTGGAAGTACGCGTGAAGGTCGGGCCTGTGCCGTACTCGGAGATTGCCCGTACGGCCTATCGTCCCCATTGATTGCGTGGCGTAGGTAAGCTTCCCTCCTCTCAGCGCGGAGGAGGGGAGTGATGGCCGCATGCGCAAGATTCCCCCCGCCACCGCCCAGAACAAACCTCCCCGCCTGCGCTATGATTCCGTGCGGAGAAACATCACGGGATGCAATTACGCGCAACCTCCGCTGTGCTACTGCTTCTTGCGGTGCTTCAGACATTGCCTCCATCGGCGCGCGGAGCAATTCAGGACTCCCCTTCGATCGTGCTTCAAACGATTCTCTCCGGGCTGGATCAGCCTGTCTTTGCCGGGCATGCGGGCGACGGATCAAACCGCCTGTTTATCGTCGAACAGCCCGGACGCATTCGCGTCCGCCAGCCTGGATCATCGCAGACGACGCTGTTTCTGAACATTTCCAGCCGAGTCCTATGCTGCGGTGAACAGGGACTGCTCGGACTCGCTTTTCATCCGCACTTCGCGTCAAACCGCCGCTTCTTCGTCAACTACACCAGGACAGGCGATGGTGCGACGGTGATTGCCGAGTACCAGGTATCGGAGGAGGACTCTAACGTTGCAAATCCGACGGAGCGAGTGATTCTGACCATTGGTCAGCCCTTTGCAAATCACAACGGCGGCATGCTCGCATTTGGTCCTGACGGATACCTCTACATTGGAACAGGCGACGGTGGATCCGGCAATGATCCGGATAACCGCGCTCAGAACATCAATGACCTGCTCGGAAAGATTCTGCGCCTGGACATTGATCAGATGCCCTACGGCTCTCCGCCCTCGAACCCTTTCTTCGGAGCGACGCCGGGCCGTGACGAGATCTACGCCGTGGGCCTGCGTAACCCTTGGAGATTCTCGTTCGATCGTGCCACCGAGGAGCTCTACGTCGGGGATGTGGGCCAGAACGCGCGCGAGGAAGTGAACCTCGTCGCATTGGGAGGCAACTACGGATGGCGCGTGTTTGAGGGAACACTCTGCACGAACCTCGGCCCTGCTCCCTGCTCCACTCCAGGTTTCATCGCGCCGATTGCGGAATATGCGCACGCGCCATCGTCCCCTCGATGCGCCGTAACGGGAGGTTACGCCTATCGCGGAACGGCGGAGCCTTTACCGACGGGCGGGTATTTCTACGGCGATTACTGCAGCGGAGAGATTTTCCTCCTCCATAACGGTGTCTCTCAGATGCTTCTCGACACGTCCCTGCTGATCTCGTCCTTTGGCGAGGACGAAAGCGGCGAGCATTATGTCGTGGACCTGGGCGGAACGGTCAGCCGAATTACAGCTCCATTACCTGTACCGACACTGGCCGGCATCACTCCGAACTCCGCTATTCCCGGAAGCAGCCTGACCATCACGCTGACCGGCACCGGCTTCGTAACAGGTTTATCGATGAACGCGGGCAACGGGATCGCTGTCGGAAATATTCAGGTGACCAACTCCACATCAGCGACAGCGACGCTGACAATCGCCGGCAACGCCGCATTCGGTTCGCGCTCCGTGACTGTTGCAACGTCCGCGGGTGTGAGCGGTCCACTACTTTTTCTTATCGTTCCGCCGCCTCCCACACTGGACAGTACGACGATCGCGAGTGGCGCTCCGGGTGCAACCGTGAATGTGGCGATTACGGGAACGAACCTTGTTGACCCCACGATCGCTGTCGAAAGTGGCGATGTGACGGTTAGCAACGTCAACTCCAGCAGTTCGACTCTCATAACCGCAACATTCACCGTGTCGTCGACGGCGACGGCTGGCGTCCGGGCCGTGACCGTCACGACTGCCGGTGGCACGAGTACCGCATCCTTCCTTGTGGGGAATCCTGTTCCAGTAATCACGGCAGTCACCCCGTCGGTCGCCGTTCGTGGAACCTCAGTGGACGTGACCTTACAGGGATCCGGCTTTGTCATTGGTGGCACAACAATAGAAGGGATTCCGGGCATCGCGGTTCGTGACGCCGTCGTCCAGAGCTTTACGCGCTTGACCGCGACTCTCGACGTATCGGCCGATACGGATCTGGGGGGGCGAAACATCCGAGTCACAACGGCAGGAGGCACAAGCGGAGGCATCGAGTTCGTCGTGGCGGATCCGTTTCCCGATCTGGAAATTAGTGGCAGCCACAGCGGCAATTTTGGTGCGGGATTTGACGAGTCCTATTCGATTACCGTGAAAAATGTGGGAGGCGTCCCGACCAGTGGCGCGATCAACGTTGTCGATGTACTCCCCAGTGGGCTGTCCTTTGTCAGTGCTGCTGCCGGTGCAGGATGGTCCTGCTCGGCCGCTGGATCCACGGTGTCGTGTTCCACCGCGGCGATTCTGGAGCCCAGTTCATCGACGGCGTTTACCCTGACCGTAGCCGTGGACAGCAGCGGGGCTCCCGCCGTTACCCATACGGTCACAGTGGCAACAAGCGGCGACATCAACTCGGCAAACAATACCCACGCGGACATCACCGCCATTCTGCTTCCTCCCACTCCCGTAGTTGTGGTGACGCCGTCTCCCTTGCCGGCGGGCAGGCAGGTGACGTTGGCACTGACAGTTGCGACACCGTTTCCGCACGACATCACGGGTACCTTGCAGGTTTCTTTTTCGCCCGACGTCAACGTCGATGACCCCGCTATTCAATTCGAGACAGGAGGGCGTAGCGTCGCGTTCGCTATCCCCGCAAACACGGTGCAGGCCCGTTTCACCGGCGCGGCGGCTGAAGATTCCATCCGGTTTCAGTCGGGAACGGTAGCGGGGGCATTTCAATTCACAGGCACACTACGCGCGGGCAGGCTGGAAAACGACTTCACGCCGTCCGGCGGCAGTGCGTTGACGATTCCACGACAACCGCCTGTCATCCACGAGCTAAGAACATCTGCTGACGGAGGATTCGCGGCGTTGATCACATCATTTTCGACAACACGGGAAATTCATCAGGTGATGCTTGAATTTAACACCACAGAGCGTATTGCAGTGCGGTGTGGGACGGCGCCGGGCTGCATGGCCTCAGGCAACAGGATTACTCTTGATGTGGCCTCACTCTTCAATTCGTGGTTCGGCGACACCACGGCTTTTGGCGGCCTTAGCCTGTTAAGACTTCCGCTTTCTATCGCAGGCGCCGTTCACGGCAGTGTCGCTGTTACGCTCGTCAATTCCCGTGGATCGTCAAACACAGTGAGCTTCGCCCTGCCGTAGACGGCATGGGAATTTTTCGCATACTCATCCCCATTTCAACTTGTCGCGCAATACGTCAAAGAAGTCCTTGCCCGCAGGAGCGATCAATTGCACCAGGCGGTTTGATTTCTGCACCATCACACGATCGTTCGTCGACAGCTTCGTGCCAACCTGTCCATCCACTGTCACGTAAACCTCATCCGGAACCGAGCGAAGGGTGATCTCGATCCTGGATTCATGGGGCAGCACGAGCGGACGGTTGGTCAGCGTATGGGAGGAGATCGGCGTCATGATGATCGCGCCCATCGTCGGATAGACTATCGGACCGCCGGCAGATACGTTATAAGCGGTGGAGCCGGTCGGCGTAGCAAGAATCAGCCCATCCGAGCGGAACATGGAGACGTACTGGCCATCAACACGCGCTTCCAGTTCGATGATGCGGGCGAGCGTGCCCTTGTGGATGACGGCATCGTTCAATGCCTGATAGTTACCCACGATGGCGCCGTCGCGTTGAACCGCAACATCCATCATCATACGGCTGTGCGTGACCATCTTTCCCGCCAGCGTGCCTTCGAGTGCGGGATACATCTCATCGCGGGTCACTTCAGTAAGGAATCCCAGACCGCCGTAGTTGATGGCAACAATCGGCACCTGATGGTCTCCCATCAGTCGCGCCGCGGCTAAGAGCGTTCCATCTCCGCCGACGACAACACAGAGATCCGCCTGGGCAGCGGTTGCAGGGTCCATTGAGGCGCGAATGCTTCTTGCCTCAAACCATTCGGCGAGCTCCTCCGCAACCTTCGCGACGTCGGGCTGGTGGGGTTTGGTGACGATGATGACTCTGGTGACCTTCATGGCTTCTCAAACAGAATAAAAAACTCCCGGTTCCCTTCCCTGCCGGTAATCGGGGATTCGGTCGAGTTCAGAAATCTCAGGTCTGCGGCCTCGCCTGCTTTGATGCATTTTTCCACCGCCGCCCGCTGATCCTCGTCGTCACGGACGATTCCGCCCTTCCCGACGCGGTCTCGACCCACCTCGAACTGAGGCTTGACGAGTGCGATGCAACGGCCGCCGGGCTTCAGGATAGCGGGTATTTGCGGAAGAATCATCGTTAGAGAAATAAATGAGGCGTCGATGGTGATCACGTCCGCCAGTTCTTTGATGTCGGTGGGCTCCAAAAACCGGGCGTTCTTCTCGATAACAACGACGCGCGTATCCTGTCGAATGCGCCAGTCCAGCTGTCGAATATCCACGTCGATGGCATAAACGCGCTCGGCGCCGGACATCAGGAGATATTGCGTGAAGCCCCCGGTCGACGATCCTATATCGACACAAACCTTTCCGCGCACATCGAGCTGAAAAAACCTTGCCGCGCCCTCCAGTTTGAGGCCGCCTCTGCCGACATAAGGGGATCCGGAATCTTTGAGAAGGATTGGCCGGTCTTCTTCGACGGCCATGCCCGCTTTCGTCGCGGGCCGCCCTTCGACCAGAACCGATCCAGCCATAATCAGCGCCTGAGCTTTTTCTCGAGTTTCGGCAAGCCCTCGATCGACCAGCAGCCTGTCGAGACGCTTCTTCAATTGCAGCGGGTCTCCAGAAACTCCGATATGCCGACGAGAAGTTGGGCACGGCTGCCGAGAGGAAGGATCAGCTCTCGCGCCTGCTCGGTCAGATCGCGGACGGCGCGACGCGAGTGCTCCAGTCCGACGAGTGCGGGATACGTTGCTTTGCCGCGCACCTGGTCTTTGCCGGCTGTCTTTCCGAGGGTCTCGCGCGATTCCGTGACATCGAGGACATCGTCGACAATCTGGAACGCCAGACCGATCTTCTGGCCAAACCTCAGCAATACATCCAGTTCGGAGGGCGTGGCGCCCGCAAGCCAGGCACCGATCCAGACCGAAGTCGACAGCAGAGCTCCAGTCTTGGAGCGGTGAATTGCTTCCAGCTCAGCAGCATTCAACACCTGACCCTCTGCGGCAAGATCGAGGACTTGCCCGGCAATCATGCCGTCGCGCGTGCCCAGCGCCGACGACAGGCGAACGATCGCCTGGTTTAACCGCGTTGCTTCGAAATACGAGCACGAGGCAATCGTCTCGAAGGTGAGAGTCAGCAAAGCATCACCGGCGAGGATGGCGAGCGCCTCACCAAACTTCTTGTGGCACGATGGCCGGCCACGACGAAAATCGTCGTTATCCATCGAAGGCAGATCGTCGTGAATCAGGGAGTATGTATGCGCGAGTTCCAGAGCCGACGCAACGGGCAGGATCGCGCGGTAATCCTGGTGATAGAGACTATATGACGCAACACACAACGCCGGTCTCAACCGCTTACCACCCGCCAGGACACTGTAGCGCATCGCACGATGAAGCTCTGTAGGTGATATGTGCTCGGGCGGCAGCAGTTCATCGAGAGTGGAATCGATGGCCGGTCGAACGGCGTCAAAGAAAGAGCGGATTTCAGTCTTCATGCCCAGCCTCGAACGGGACCGCCCTGGGTTGCCCCGAATCGTTCTTGAGAAGGATCTCGACGCGCCGTTCTGCCGCGTCCAGTGTCATATTGCAGAATCTTGAAAGCTGAATTCCCTCTTCGAACAACTCCAGCGCTGAATCCAGGGGAAGATCTCCCCCTTCGAGCTTTCTGACAATCTCTTCAAGACGCTTCAGGGCGGCCTCAAAATTGGGTGGAGCCGGATTGTTGGGTCCTTCCGCCATTCGGGCAATTTTAACCGCTATAATAAGCAGCGCGCCATGAAGATCCTGTCAGCCTGCGTTGTTCCACTGTTAATTGGGTCCATTCTTGTTGCCTGTAAACCTGATGCTCCGGAGCCGGAAAGAGCTACCGTCAATGCGGAGCACTCCTCGCTTCGCGTCAGAGACAGCGCGACTTCGCGGACCCTGAAGGTTCTTGAACCCGGCACCCATGTCGAAATTCTCGAGCGTCAGGGCCGCTGGTATCGGGTACGCCTGGACGATATCGAAGGATGGATGGAGGTCAGCACGCTGCTGACCGACTCCATGCGGAATCATATTCAGGAAAACATCAATTCGGCCATCAACCAGGTGCCCCAGAACACCGGGGTGCTGACTCAGGACGGCAATCTTCGCGTTGACCCGGGCCGGGATACGTCCATTCTGCGCCGGCTTCCCGCGCGGACGGCCGTGGAGATTCTCGAACGCAGAACGATAGCGCGAGATGACCCTGCGACTCGTCCCGATGCCTGGCTCAAGGTCAGGACCAGCCCGACCGAAGTCGGTTGGCTGCTCTCCAGTTTCGTGGAGTTCGATGTACCTGAAGGAATCGCGCCATATACCGAAGAATTCGCCTACAGCGCGGTCAAGGTACTCAATGAGATCGAAGATCCGGTTGTGGGGACCATTCGGTGGTACCTGGTTGGAGAACGCCGGCCTGGACACGATCCCAATGTGGACTTCACCAGCCTCCGCGTTTTCACCTGGAACAAGAGCAAACAGCGTTATGAAACGGCGTTCCGCCTGTACCCAAAGCAGGAAATCCGCGGTGTCTACCCTATGGAGGTCCAGCAGACGGCTGCAGGCCCGACCTTCCGTATTTTTGAACTCAGCGCCGACGGAAAGACAAAGCAACCTCGGGACTTCAC
>DASTBJ010000513.1:0-3141 GCA_035712125.1 Terriglobia bacterium | reverse complement strand
TGCAGCATTTGTGCGAGAACGTCTCCCTTGGAGTTCCAGTCGCCGTGCCAGGGTCCGGTGATCCGATCCCCGAGCACCCTCGACATGCCGCTGTCGATATCGAAGCGCTTCATGAGGTTGTCTGCCACGAACGCGAGGGATCGTCCGTCCGGTGACCAAAAGGGATGGACCGCGCCTTCGGTCCCCGGTAAGAGTTGGGGTTCGGTGCGATCGAAGCGTCGCAGATAAAGGCGTTGAACCCCACTTGCGTCAATCACGGTGTAGGCCAGCGAACGTCCGTCCGGAGACGGCGCGGGCGTGCTCAATGCCAGCCGGCTGCCCGATGGCGCGAAAATCTGGAACCTCGTGACTTCAGGAATGGGTTCAGGGCGAAGAACCATCGCCCCTAGAACAAGGGCGGACAACAACGCCACGCCGGCGACGAGAGGCCACAACACGGTGCGGCGCGGTGGCGGCAGTGTAGCCTGAGCATTGTCGAGCAGATCCCAGACGTCGCCAATATCCTGCAGGCGCTTCGCGGGATCCCTTTCCAGACAGCGTTTCAGAAGACGGCGAATCTGCTGGGGTACTTGCGTCAAGTCCGCGTCCGATTTCAGGACGCCTGCGATCGTGTCCGAGATGTTCTCGCCTTCGAATAGCTGTCGGCCCGTCGAAAGCTCGTAGAGCACCACACCGAAGGCCCAGATGTCGGCGCGCCTGTCCGCAGTCTTGCCCCGCGCCTGCTCGGGCGACATGTAGGATGCCGTTCCAAAAATCATCCCGGCCTGCGTGGCCGCGATGCTCAACATCGTCGGTGAATCCTGAGAACCCTCCTGCGGCGGATTGCCCAGCCGGGCAAGGCCGAAGTCGAGTACTTTGATCTTTCCCTCCGGCGTGATCCGCAGGTTTGCAGGTTTAAGGTCGCGATGAACGATACCTTTCTCGTGCGCGGCTTTCAGGGCATCGGCGATCTGCCTGGCGATATCCAGCAACTGATCCAGCGGCATTGGTCCTTTTGGAGCCTCGCCTTCGACCAGTTCCATGACCAGGTAGTCCGGCCCGACATCGTACAGCGTGCAGATATTCGGATGGTTCAGAGCGGCAATCGCACGAGCCTCACGTTCGAAGCGTTCCGAGAATCTTTCGGCCGAGAACTTGATGGCAACTTCACGACCGAGACGCGTGTCGGTCGCGCGATACACCGTTCCCATGCCGCCTTCGCCAAGCTTGTCCGTGATCTTGTAGCTGCCAACCGTCGTGCCGATCATACCGATTTGAAAAGACAGTCCTTGCGCGACATCATAACCCACCTTGAGGGAGACTCAGCCGAGAGCGGGGTTATTCGATACGCCGGATTTCTTGCGTCAGGATGCCACCACGCTATTCTCGTTGCGTGCGTCGCAAACACGAGAAAACACCTCCACCTCCGACTCTCGAAGAATTCCTCGAGTGCTGCCGCGTGGAGGGCGAATTCCTCGTCCGCGATTACGGCTTCGAAATGCTGTCTGCGCCTCTGGAGTACAACCCTTACAGCATGCGCTTTCGCAAGGGCGACCTCGAGGTCGACATCTACGGCGAGCACTATGGAGAGGCGGCATCATGTGACCTCGTGCGAGGGAAGGATAATCTCTATCTTGGACTGATCGTTCCTGCGGACAAGCGCCAGGCACCAAAGTCGAAACGGGTTAGTGCGGGCCAGCTCGCGCAGGTCCAGAACATCGCCGCGCGGCTGAAGTTGCATGCCTCCGACTTCCTGCGCGGTGATCTCACACGATTCGAGGCTGCCCTCGCTGAGTGGCGTCGTATCACGCGGCCTCGTGAGGTGACCGAGGCGCACCGCAAGGAACGCGAGCGGCAACAGGCACTGACTGCTGCCGGGCACGCGAGCAAGCGCGGCAACCATGCGGAGGTTGTAAAACTGCTGGAGCCTTACGCAAATACTCTGTCCCTGCATCAGAAACGACTCCTGGAAGTCGCCCGGCATGAGCTCGAGCAGGGTAAAGGACCGGTCCGTGGGTGATCTCGGAGGGAGGCACGTGTACAGAGCCCTGGCGGAAGTCGTCGACCAAATTGAACAGGGAATCCGCCAGTCGCATCGGCCTGAGGACCGGAAGCTCGCAACGGATTACCTTGCGGCTCTTGCGCCGTTACTTGCTTCAGCAGTTCTGGGAAAAGATATCCTTCGCGAGTTGCCAGCGGTCGAACGGCTTTTTGGACATACGTGGCTCATCGACGATGGCCCGTTTCGGGCAGCCCTCTCAAAGTGGCGGCAGTTTCGTGAGGAGTATGAAACATTCGCGCTCGGAGGTATGACCGTCAACGAGCGGTTGTATGCACTTGGGACTCTCGACGCCTTCGATCGGGCTCAGGCGGCTCGCGATGTCGCAGAAATTCGGCGACTGCTCACGGAAGCCCGTGTCGATGACGCCTCCATTCAGCAGATTATCAATCACCTGTAAAAGTCCGCCCCATTTTGCCAAATCGATTGACAAGGCGAATCGCGGGTTATATGTTCCGGCCAAATTTCATTCGTAAAGTCGTCCAAGAAAAGATCGCGATCGGAGGGGGGACTGATGAACGTGCGATTTCTTGCTTTGACTCTTTGCTTGCTTCTGGTTCTGACTGGTCCAGCGTTAGCTCAATCCACTTTCGCACGAATCAGCGGAACCGTTGGAGATTCCACGAATGCGCTGATTCCCGGTGTATCCATCACAGCGACCAATACCGGCACCGGCGTCGTTACTACGGTCCTTAGCAATGAAGGTGGAACCTACAACTTTCCCAGTTTGTTGCCCGGGACTTACAGGGTTAGCGCAGCGCTTCCCGGATTTCAGACTCAGACCTTCACCGATGTCGAACTTGGGAATGCTCAACAACTTCGGTTGAACTTTACCCTGAGAGTGAGTTCAGTCAGCACATCCGTAGAAGTCAGTGTCGCGGCAGATGCACTACTCGCCACCTCGAGCTCTTCTGTGGGCGAAGTGCTTTCCCAGGAAAAAGTGCAGGAATTGCCGATCGTGGGAAACAATGTGCTCGACTTGTTCCGGTTGCTGCCGGGAGCCCGCATGAACGCCGATGGGGTCAACGGAACTTTCGCCGGCGTCTCTGCCGACAAAGTGAATATGCAGCGCGACGGCGTCGATGCGAGTGGTTCGGCGTACT
>DASTBJ010000512.1:0-12274 GCA_035712125.1 Terriglobia bacterium | reverse complement strand
GGAAACACGACGGGATTTGTATTTCCAAGATCTTTCAGAGGACCTGTGGTTGTGATCAGGAATCGCTGGAGTTCGTTGTAGCGGGCTCGGAAACCCACGAACGTCACACCCGGTTGTGACGTTGTCGCGCGCAAAATACCTGTAAATGAACTCGGCAGATTCTCGAAGCCCGGGATTTCGTAGAGGAAGCGCCCCAGATGGCCATGGGGAGGTAACGTGACCACCGCCGAGAGACCTGAGTCGGTCCCGTCGAAGCCGATCAGCCTAAGCGTGACCGTCACGGAGGCGTCCGAAGAATTTGCGAGTGAGAGCGCCGGCGTTGTTCCCAGAGCCTCCGGGTATGAACCGGAGATTTCCGCGTAAGCTTCGAACTCGGTGGCCGCCGGAATACCTTCGACGGTTGTTGTGAGCAGACCGTTGTCGGCGTAATTCAGGATTGCGTAGGCGTGAGGCGCAAATGAACCTGAAGCCGGCACAATGTCCACATGTCCGGCAACGATTTCGACGGGAGCGCTGTGGCTGGCGAGGGTATAGCTCTCCCGGGGCTCGATCGAATACGAAAATACCGAAGCCGACCCCTTATCCGTCTCGACTTCGAACGGTAACCCCGGCTCGCCGGGCGGTCCTTCCTTGAAAAACCGGATTTCGCCGGTAACGATTTCCTCCGTAGGATTCACCAGGTGGACGACGCCGGACCAGCCGGCGCCATCCGCGAACCGAGGTATGGTCACCGGCGTCATGTTAGCCGAGTACGGATCGATAATCGGAAGGTACGTATTGACAGGACTGCCGGTCTGGGCGACGCGCAGGCCTATGGCAGACACGGGAAGTGTTGCCGTATAGGTCAAAGTGCCAATCTGATCCAGTGGAATGCTGTACGGAGGCGCGTAAACAAAGCCGGAAACCTGAGTGTGCGCAGGCAGGTTGAAGCTGCGGAACACGTTCGTTCCTGTTCCATTGCCTGTGAAGTACACATCAACGCGAACCTCTTCATCGTTCGGATTCACGATCGTCAAAGCGGTCGAGGACGCGGTCGAGGACGTAAGATACACTCGCCCGACAAGCGAAGGCACCGGCACCGGAATACTCACTTCATTCAGAAGAACTCCGGCACTCCGCAGGTCCAGGATCGCAAGACCTGTAGGAGAGAGGCCGGATTGCACGTCGACAGAAATGTACCCGAATACGGGCTGAGCAGTCTGACCTGCCGTGGATACCTGTGTCCCTCCATTGGCTGGAAAGGTGTAGGGCACAGAGGTCTTGATATCGTCTGAATTGATCTTGGCGACGAAACCGTCTTGTGCTCCCGCAGTCGTGCCTTGAAACGCGTTTGTCGCGAATGGAAACCCTTCCAGCGAACTCGTGAAGCCAGTGACGTACGCATTACCGGCGGAATCGAGTGCCAGGGACATCACACCTTCCGCACCGAACCCTCCGAGATATGTCGAAAAGGCGACAACGCTGGCGTCAGGCGAAATCTTCATCACAAAGCCATCCTGTGGACCCCGGAGAAATGCCCCGATGGCGTTGATCGCATAGAAACTCAGAGAATTCGTAAAACCGCCCAGGTAGATGTAACCATCAGCGCCGACGGCGATAGCGGTTCCGCCTTCCGTATCGTCAGCTCCGATAAACGTTGCGAAGTCCACATCCCTTCCATCGGGATGCATCTTGATGAGAAACGAATCGGCAGCTCCCGCATGGAAGAACACGGCCGGGTTCTTAAGAGGAAAATCACCCGAGGTGGTAAGACCGGTAATGTAAATCGTGTCGCTGCTGTCGACGGCCAGACGCACGCCATTATCGGAATCGTTTCCACCCCAGAACGTGGAAAAAACCAGGCCGTTCCCCTGCGGGGTGAACTTGGTTATGAAGGCGTCATCCCTTCCACCCCTGTATTGTCCGACTATAGCGTTGGAAAGCGGAAAATTAATGGAAGACGTAAAGCCTGTCAGAATGGCACTTCCAGAAGAATCGACGGCGACATCAAACGCGACGTCATCGCCGACGCCGCCCAGATAGGTTGAGAACGCGATCGCCCCATCGACCGAGATTTTCGTCAGGAACGCATCACGCAAACCCTGCCCAAAAACGTGCTGAAACGCACCGACAACCGGGAAATCTCGGGATATGGTCGTCCCTCCGACGTAAGCGTTCCCGAGGGAATCAACAGCGACGCCGTAGGCGCGGTCACTCTGCGTTCCACCCAGATACGTTGAGAATTGAATGTTTCCTGTATCGGTGTCCAGCTTGACGACGTACGCGTCCTGCACCCCGCGCCGGCTTGTCTGAAATCCGTTGACGACCGGAAAGTCGTTGTTGAGCGTGAAACCGACAACGTACATATTTCCGAGGCCATCCAGGGCGATGCTGTGTGCCTCGTCATCGATGGTCGTACCCGCGGTGGCGGCTGGTGGTGCGCCCCCGAAGTACGACGAATAGATAACGGAGCCCGAAGTCGACAGTTTCGTCACGAATGCTTCATAGGACTTCTCGACCGGCGGCCGGAGGGTGACGACGGGAGGCTCGATCTCGCGGACAACGGCTTGCGTGTAGCCCGTGACATAAACGGAGCCGGCAGCATCGACCGCAATGTCATTCCCGATGTCATTTCCGGTTCCACCAAGAAATGAAGAAAAGACAAGAGTTGGGTCGATAGTCAAAGGAAGAGAGCGATCGTATTCGCCGATGCTAAACCCCACGCGATCGTCACGTATGACAAAGCTGGCATCAACGGGGACATTCAGCACGCCCTTGCGCTGGAAAGCCACAGGACGCCGATGCCGGATCTCTCCATCCGGCGTCGACAGGATGAGATCTCCTTCAGGCCCCACGGCCAACTTGTCAACGCCGGCAAATTCCATCTGGATATCTGACGGGTCGTGCAAGGCCTGGATCTCGAAGTCGTACTCGAGTTCGCGTCCGCGTCCGTAATAGATCAAGTCAATGCCCGGATAAACCCCGCTGTATCGAATCTTTTCAAAATTCGGAACGGACTTCAGCCACCGCGAGGGATCGTTGCCATGAAAGTAGTTTGTTACGCTGGATTGGCGGCTGATTCCCTCAATTCGCGTACCGGGATTCTGGCCAACGAGCTTCATCCGTACCGTCAGTGCGGGGTTGGCGAACGCGAGAACCGCTTCCTGCTCTTCCAGCAGGAAACTGTAGCCGTTACCGTGTGAAAGGTAACGGACGGAAGGCCCTGCCTGACCCAGATTGGGTTCAAAGACGAACGGCATCACAACGTGGTCATGCCGGGATTGCGCAGCTGCTGGGATCGTCGCTAGAAACAGGGCGAGCAGGACGACTACTCTTCGACAAAACATGTCCGGAAATCCTAACCCAAAATTGGTCCTCTTAGACTGACCAATCCCGAAAATGTACCGTGTTCGGGTCAATGAAGTTTTTTCAATACAGCGATATCACTGGGCGACAGGCCCGAAAATCGGGGGATGTCGGCACGAGATTGAAGTTTGTCTCGATAGCGAAGAAAGTAAGCGAGCAGATCCCCCCCGTAACCGAAGTAGTACATGATGTCTTCGAAATTCGAGGTGTGCTTGAGTCCGAGCGCATGGCCGACTTCATGAACACACGTCAGATACACGATGGTGTCTCGAAAGAGGCGATCGCGTGAGGCGCGAGAGGCGAACGGTTCCCCCAGGCTGCTAACACCAGGCGCGACGAAGACAACGGCACCCTTACCGCCCGGAATAACCTGCATCTCACCGAATTGACCATCGCCGGCAGCAACCCAGCGAAGCCGCAACAACGCCTCCGATTCACTGCGGGCGCGCGTGAATTTCAAACGGTTACCGCTTTCTCGAGCCCACGCTTCCATCGCGAATACGGCCAGTTCCCTGTCATTCGCCTCATAACCGGCAATTCCCGCACCTTCGGCGATGTAGTAAGGAACCGTCTGCGTTCCCGGCGGCAGTTGCAATACAACCCCGGCCAGCAGTAACGCGATAACGGAAGTGGAAATCATTTTGTGCCCAGCAGTTCACGCGCTGTAAAGAGAGGATGGAAGGAATACCGGCGGGCGATAATGGCGCTTCCGCCTTCCTCACGGTCGACAACGCAGAAGACGGCTGCGACAACGTAACCCGCTTCCTCGGCTTTTTCACAAGCCTTCAGGATGGAATCTCCGGTAGTACAAACATCGTCGACGACAATGACGCGCGATCCAGGCAATCCGTCCCAGCCTTCGATGAAACGCTGCATGCCGTGCCCTTTTGCCTCCTTGCGGACGATAAACGCTCGCAAAGGCGCTCCTTCAAGTTCACTGACAACTGCAACGGATGCCGCAATCGGGTCTGCTCCCAGCGTCAGTCCCCCGATGGCATCCGCGTGGATTGAAAGCTGTCTCATCCTTTGCAGGATTAATCGCGCAATGAGCAGGGCTCCACGAGGATGAAGCGTCGTCATGCGGCAATCGAGGTAGTAGTCCGCTTTCTTTCCGGAAGACAGAACAAAATCACCGACGCGAAGCGAATTGGTGCGGATAATTTCCGCAAGCTCCTGACGGGCTTCGGGCATATAGGCCGAAGTATAGCACGCGTAAAGTTGTGATAGATTTGCCGCGATGCTTCTTGAAGGTAAAACAGGACTGATCATGGGCGTTGCCAACAAGCGGTCGATCGCCTGGGGCATTGCGAACGCTGTAAGCAGGTCAGGGGCTCGTCTTGTCCTGACGTATCAAAGCGAGCGGCTGGGAGAAAATGTAAGTGAACTGGCAGCCACTCTCAACGATCCCCTGCTGATCCAGTGCGATGTTGCCAGCGATGACCAGATCGCATCGGCCATGGGACGAATCCGGGAAAAGGTCGGACACCTGGACTTCCTGGTGCACGCTCTGGCGTTCGCTCCTCGTGAAGCGCTGGACGGCATGTACGCCGACACGAAACGAGACGATTTCAAAACAGCGCTCGATATCAGCGCGTATTCGCTGGTGTCTGTTTCACGCGCTGCGATGCCGCTGATGCAGGGAAGGCAAGCCGCAATCGTCACGCTGACTTACCTGGGCAGCGAACGTGTTGTCCAGAACTACAACGTGATGGGCGTCGCCAAAGCCGCCCTCGAATCCTCTGTCCGGTATCTTGCAAACGATCTGGGTCCTCATGGAATCCGCGTAAATGCCATCTCTGCCGGCCCCATAAAAACCCTCGCCTCATCAGCCGTTGGCGGCATTTCTGGGATGATCAAGCTCCATGCGGAGAAAGCGCCGCTGCGAAGAGCCGTCGATATTGAGGAAGTCGGGGATGTCGGACTATTTCTGGTAAGTCCGCTTTCGCGGGGAGTCACCGGCGAAGTGATCTACGTCGACGGGGGCTACCACGTGTTGGGCGTGTGACCGCCGGACGGGGCTAATCCGCGGCATAGAAGGCGTGTTGTGGATCATGCCAGTCATCCACGACCGAAACACGCTGGACGCAACCGATGGTGCACGCCGGTGCACAGGTTTTCTTCGTGAAGTATTCCCGCTCGAGGTCGCGCGTCGTGTAACGTTCAAGGGGAATGCCCGGATGCCCGCGCTGTTGCGAGCAATAGTGAACCAGACCGTCTTCACAGATGTAGAGGTAGCGGGCGCCGGCCCTGCACTTCCACTCGTTCACCTGGCCTCGTGACAGGTTTTCCTGAAACCAGTTGATGCTGGAATAACCCCGCGTTGTCTCGTATCCCTTGATTTCCTGGTAGACGCGGCGTTCGCGCTCCGTCAGCGGCTTCAACCCGCCGGTGTGGTCATGAATGATCCCGACGGAACTTGCGAATCCGAATCCCACGGCACGGCGGGTGACCGTAATCGCGTCTTCGGGATTCCGGATACCGCCGCCAATCACCGAGTTGATGTTCACGGCGAACTCGGCATGCTCGGCCAGAAATTCCAGCTTTCTATCCAGCACCTTCAGGCTCTTCATCGACACGTCATCGGGCTGGATGTTGTCGATACTGATCTGGAGATGTTCAAGACCGGCGTCGTTTAGAGCGCGTATTTTCGCTGGCGTCAGCAGGTACCCATTCGTGATCATCCCCGCAATCATCCCGTGGCGCCGTATGCGTCGGATGATCGCTTCGACCTCGGGGTGAAGCAGAGGTTCGCCGCCGCTCAAAGTCACGACAGCTGTACGAAGGCCTGCAAGATGATCGATCCTGAGCAGCATCGTTTCAGTCTGAATGGGTGGGGAAAAGTCGTCGTATTCGTTGCAGTAGCCACACGTCAGATTGCAACGGCGGGTTGGAATAATGTGCGCTAACAGGGGGTGTTTGGTCGACACAAGACCCTGCAGCACCATTTGAAGTTCACGCAATTTCAGTTTGAATCGGTTGGAACGTTTCATTTTTCCAGCGCGAAAAGATAACACAAATGACACGTTGCGTTATTCAGCGGGCGTGCTTTTCGGTGTGTCCTTTCGGTGAGAGAGTTCTTCGAGGATGTCGCTGACCACCTCTTCGCGGTCCTCAGACTGCAGGTCCTTCTGCATCCGCCGGAGCGCAACTCCAACGATATCGCGGTGATGGACCTTGGACCCGGCGTATTTGTCGCTGACCTCCAGCCACATTTCGTGAACCAGATCGACATCCTCGGGCCACAACCGCGGAGGATGTGGGCCCAGGTTTACAAACGTGGAGGGGCGGCCCGGAGTGATGATTTCGAGCGAGAACGGGTGGCGTGGTTCCGGCAGTCTTTCCCAGGCCTTGCCGATGCGCCTTGCCAGCTCTTCCGAGTCCATTTTTGCCGACACTCCCGTCACGAGCCGCGACGCCTGTAGCTTTGCAGCGGTCTGGACCATAGCGTCGAAAGGATTAATGCCGGGGACAACGAGAAGATCTACGGTCTTCCCCTCTTTTTCGGCCATGGACACAACACGCGTGAAGAGTTCACGCTCGTAATCGGTGAACAGCTGATTCTGTCCAAGTTCATATTCCGCAGCACCGGTCGAGACTCCGCGTACGGTCATCACCACAATGTCGTGTCGACGAAGATTGGTCTTCACGAGCACATTGTGAAGGTGCGTCATCCGGCTATACTCGCGTACGGCGACGAGAATGCAAGCTGGACGGGCATGGATCGATTCCCCGGCCACTTCCGGCGCCATTTCCAGATTGAACTGTTCGAGACCTTTTTTTGTCGCCTGAAGGCTTTTGGCAATTCTGCGCTCGGAAACAGTAAAGGCGATAAACATCGCCAGAGTAAAACCGACTCCGGAGATCGTCGCGATCTGCTTGGTGAAGAGATTCGCCAGCGCAACGAACAGCAGCGTAAGGGTCGTAATCGCCAGCCCGATGGGATACTCACGGCCTCCAATCGTGATATTCAATGGTGTCTTGTATTCCTGGTCCGTCCTTTTAAATCGAAGGAAAAGTACGCCGAGGGCTTTGAGGAAAAAGCTCCAGACGACGCCAAACGCATAGGCTTCACCGAGAAGAATCACGTCGCCACGACTCCACACAATGGTCGCTACCTGGAGGATCACGATCATATTGATCAGGCGATAGCTCGTGCCGTACTTGCGGTGGGGTTTCTTAAACCAGGGCGTAAGCACATGGTCTTCAGCGACACGGTTCAGTACACCATTTGCGCCGATCATGGACGTATTCACGGCGCCTGAAAGAATGAGGACTCCCACAACGACCACAAACACATGAAAAGCAAGGCGCAACAGCTCCGGACCTTCCAGGTGCATCGCGAGCCCGCCAAGCAGGTTATCCGTGTAGGCGCCACGCTCCGCGTCCGGAATGATCATCCCGGCCAGAACGGTGATTACGCCCGTCGAGAACACGGCGAAGACACAAACGATTGTTCCGGTGATCTTCAGATTCCTCAGCTTGGGGGTTTCGATCTCGCGATAGACCTGGGCAAGAGTTTCAAAGCCGCTCATTGCCAGAAGCGAGTGACCGAAAGCGACGACGACAACGACCGCAGACATTCTTAATAGAAACGTGTTTTCCAACCAGCCCGCACTCTCAGAGGTAAAGACGACATTCGAGGGGAGCGGAGCAGGAGGAATTTGAGCGGGCCCACGCACGAGGAGAGTGATCGTGCACCAGACAAGGAACATGACGACCATCGCGGTTGTAATCTGCATGATGACGAGCGCTTTACCACTCGACTCATGAATACCCCTCAGATTGGTACGCCAGAAATAGGCGGTAACCCCAAGCGCAAACACCGTCGCAAACTGTGAGGGCGTGATGTGGATATCCGTACGCAGAAGCTCGCTGATCTCATTCAGCAGGTGGCCGAGATACTGGCCGGCGCTTACGGCCGAAATCGGTCCGGTAAGGATATAGTCGAAGATGAGCGCAGAAACCGAAAGCCGGGCCATAAAGGGGCCCATGGCATCACGGACGACAACGTAGACACCTCCGCGGACGTACATGCTGCAACTTTCCATGTACACGGAGCGCACGGCGAAACTGAAAAACATGACGCCGAGAATGAACCACGGGGCGCTTCTTCCAATGGCTCTCTCGGCGATTCCGCCCGCGTAGAAAGCTGAAGAAGCCAGGTCGCTGAGGACGATTGCTGCCGCTCTCCAAAACGAGATGAACGACAGCATGGCACTGGTCGCCACCACAATCTTGGGTAGCGCCGAGCGCTGGGCATTGGACAAAGCGAACTCCACTTCTCGAATCGATCCGGGGAACCCAAACGGACTCGCGACCCTCATTTCGACACCGGGCGCGGGCTAAAGTCAAGTGTGCTATCCTTCATCGAAACTTACATGGCAAAGCATGGTGTGGTCGATCCGGGCCAACTTCGACTAGAGCAATACCGCGCCCTTCTTCAGGTTTCAGAATCCATTGCCGTTAACCGGCACCTACCCGAACTGATTCGAGATCTTTCGGTTCGCCTGCAGGAAGCCGTCCAGTTCGATTACATCGGCCTGCTCCTGCATGACCCGTTGCGCAACGTTCTAAGAGTCCAGACCATGGAAACCCCCATCCAGTTGCCGATAGCCGCGGGTTTCGAAATGGGCGTCGACGAAAGTCCAGCCGGGGAAGCCTGGAAAAGCCAGCAACCTTTCATTTCACCCGACCTGGAGAGTGACGGCAGGTATCGGCCGTTGTTCCAGATCCTCAAAGACCTCGGCGTCAAGTCGTACTGTTCATTGCCCCTGACAAGTCCAGTCCGGCGGCTCGGTGCGCTCTCTTTCTGCAGCCTCCATCGCGATGCGTATTCGCGCGAACACGTTGATTTTCTGCAACTGGTTGCCCGGCAGGTTGCCGTCGCGGTGGACAATGCGCTCCATTACAAGGATGCGCAGACGTATCAGACAGAGCTTCGAAAGGAGCGCGATCGGTTGCAGCTGCTGCTGCGCATCAACAACGCGCTGGTTTCAAATCTGGACTTGAAGACCTTGTTTGTTGCCATCTCGAAGTCGTTGCGCGAAGTGTTGCATAACGACTACACAAGCCTCGCGCTGCACGACAAGGAACTGGATCGGCTGAGGATTTACGCGCTCGATTTCCCGACCGGGTCCGGGCTGGTTCACGAGGCTATGGATGTTCCTCTGGACGGTTCGCGTTCCGGCAAGGCGTTTACGGAACGGAAGCCTCTTTTGATGAAGGATTTTCACTCGCCGGAATTTCACTCCGACGTATCGAAGCGCCTGTCTCAGGAGGGATTGCGGTCGGGACTCTCCGTCCCTCTTATTTCCAACCAGGGGCCAATCGCAACGATGACCCTCGCGAGCCGAAAGGTCGATGCGTTTTCCGAATCCGACCTCGAACTGATGGTCCAGATCTCTGTCCAGGTAGCGATCGCCGTGGAGAATGCCCTCGCATTCCAGCAAATCGGCGAACTGAAGAACAAGCTAGCCAAGGAAAAGCTCTATCTCGAAGACGAAATCCGCACGGAGTTCAACTTCGATGAGATCGTGGGCAACAGCCCGGCTCTCCGCCGGATTTTGCAGCAAATCGAAAACGTCGCAGCCACCGATTCCACAGTCCTGATTCTTGGAGAAACAGGAACCGGGAAGGAACTCATCGCTCGGGCAATCCACAATCTCAGCGGCCGCACCAGTCACACCTTTGTGAAACTGAATTGCTCCGCTATTCCGGCGGGGCTGCTGGAGAGCGAACTCTTTGGACATGAGCGTGGCGCATTCACCGGCGCAATCGCGCAAAAGATCGGAAGGTTCGAACTGGCCGACGGTGGCACGCTATTCCTTGACGAGGTTGGCGACATTCCGCTGGAACTGCAGCCCAAGCTGCTCCGCGTTCTGCAGGAGCAGGAATTCGAACGACTGGGCTCCAACCGAACCATTCACACCAACGTCCGTCTGGTCGCGGCAACCAACCGTGATCTCGATGTCATGGTGAACAGCCGCGAGTTCAGAAGTGATTTGTTCTATCGGCTGAATGTTTTTCCCATCATCGCGCCGCCATTGCGGGACCGTGTCGAGGACGTGCCGCTGCTGGTGCGCTATTTTGCCCAGAAGCTGTCTCGACGAATGAACAAGCGAATCGAAACGGTTTCAGAAGAAACCCTGAACGCCATGATGCGCTACCACTGGCCGGGCAATATTCGAGAGTTGGAAAACTTCGTCGAGCGCGCCGTGATTCTCACCAAGGGAACAAACCTTAACGCTCCTGTTTGGGAACTCGAGATACAAACGCCGGCCGATGGCGATGGCGACGCCCGGCCAAGACCTGCCACCCTGGAAGCCGCGGAGCGCGAACACATCCTCGACGCTTTACGCAATACCAACTGGATCATCGCAGGCCCGAATGGCGCTGCGGCCCGGTTAGGCATGAAGCGAACAACTCTTCAGTCCCGGATTAAGAAGCTCGGAATTACGCGGTCCAATCTCCCCTCAGCATGACGAATTAAGGGCAGTTGCCGACATATCGGCACGATCTCTTTCGGCACTTCTGAAATCAGGTCTCTAAATCCAACGAGTTACGTTTGGAAACGGTAGTGCACAGAGGTCGGCGTAATCTATTAGGACCGAAAATGCTGAGAGTCACGACGACAAATCAGAACCAGACAATCACAATGAAGCTTGAAGGCAAACTCGCCGGGCCCTGGGTGCAGGAAGTGACCCGCGTCTGGTCCGACACCGCACACACCCCCCGTAGCGGTTATGTCGTTGATTTGCGGTCCGTTACTTTTATCGACAATCCGGGACAGGCACTTTTGAAAACAATGTCGCGGCAGGGCGCGCAGTTCATTGCGGCGGATTGCCTGACGCGCACCATTGTCGACGAGATTACAAAGGAAAGCTACTCCCGGGGGGAGTCCGAAACGTTATGAATCTCAAGAAGTTCCTCGATTGCACCCACCATCGCGTATGCCGGCCTATATATATTTCCTACCAGCTGTAAGTTCACTTCTCCGAATGCCCCGGTCACCAAAGCCCGGGGCATTTAGACTTTATGGGCCCTAATTTCCCGTTCCACGACGGTTGGGATGGCCTCTGATCGTCTCGGTATGGTATTGGCACGAAGTACGGGATGTTACAGTCTGTTAAAGGTTTTGTAATCTCGCCGTAATCCTCGCTGTCAGAATGATGGTTCTGATGTTGAACGGCCTGTTACCCTCCCAGAATGGTTCTTCCTTGACAGAAACGGTTGAGAACCGCAGGATTCGATTGGATTTACGCACTATGACGCCCTCAATGAAGATGTATGGCAAGCACCGTTTCCACGGGAAACTGTTTGTCGTCGAAGGAATTGACGGATCGGGCAAAAGCACTCAGGTTGCGCTGCTGCAAAAGTGGCTGGAATCCGAAGGCTACGTCACATTTTTTAGTGAGTGGAACTCGTCTCCTCTTGTTCGGGAGGTCACACGCCGGGGTAAAAAGAAACGGATGCTGACGCCGATGACGTTCAGCCTGATTCACGCAACAGACTTTGCCGACCGAACCGAACATCACATCATTCCCCCGCTGAAGTCAGGCGCGCTCGTTCTGGCCGATCGATACATCTACACGGCATTCGCTCGCGATTCCGCACGCGGCGTGGATCCGCAGTGGGTTCGGAGCCTCTATCAGTTTGCCGTCAAGCCAACTATCGGCTTCTACTTCAGAATTTCATTGGATGAGGCAATGAAGCGGATACTCGGCGGCCGCGATGCGATCAAGTATTACGAAGCGGGAATGGACATGAAGATCACGGACGATATCGAGGAGAGTTTTCGCACCTTCCAGGGACGCATCATTGAAGAGTACGAAAAAATGGTGAGTGAGTTTGGATTGGTTGTTATCGACGCAAGTTTATCCATTGAAGAACAACAGGAACAAATGCGCCAGATCGTCACGGACGCGCTGGC
>DASTBJ010000511.1:0-5208 GCA_035712125.1 Terriglobia bacterium | reverse complement strand
AGGAGTCGGAGTCGTCGCGCACCTGGCTCGCGGTAACCGGTGTTTCCTTCGATATCTCAATTCTCGAGCTGTTCTGGACGCTGAGCCGGGGATATCGCGTCATCCTGCACGACGGGGATGCGACCAAGTGGCTATCGACGGATTCTAATTCCATTGCTGCAACAATAGTCCGTCACAACGTTTCGCACTTGCAATGTACCCCCTCCTTGGCTTCGATGCTTTTGGAAACGCCACAAGCATGTGCCGCCCTTCGGATTCTGCGGAAGATGATGGTCGGTGGCGAAGCTCTACCGCCTGATCTTGCACGACGGCTGAAGCAACATTTGGGAGGAGACTTGCTTAACCTATACGGCCCCACCGAAACAACCGTATGGTCGACAGTGCAGAAGGTAGAAGGGCTCGAAGACCGAGTCGCTATCGGAAAACCCATATCAAACAGCAGTGTGTACATTCTGGATGACGACCTCAATCCTGTGCCGCCGGGGATCTATGGAGAGATCTTCATTGGCGGCAGTGGAGTCTCGCGTGGCTATCTTCGCCTGCCCGCGCTTACGGCCGAAAGATTCGTCCCAGACCCGTTCGCGAGCACGTCTGGCCATCGACTCTATCGAACAGGTGACGTTGGCCAGTATCGCGAAGACGGCACAGTTGATTTTCTCGGGCGCAGAGATCATCAGATCAAGATCAACGGGCACCGCGTAGAATTGACCGAGATTGAAACCATCCTTCGACAGCATCCCGACGTTCACGAAGCGGTCGTCGTGGCCGACCTTGAAGCGCAACCGGCCCTCGTCGCATACGTGGTTCCGGGTTCGCTTTCGATTGGAACTGAGTCGGTAAATCCCGATGCTCTTGCCCGGGTGGGGGAGTGGGCCGCACTCTGGAACGAGATCTACGCTGGCCCCGTAGAGGACGCGACATTCAACTTGCAGGGATGGACAAGTCGATTAACCGGCGTGCCGTTTTCCGCCGAAGAGATGAGAGAGTGGCTCGATTCGACCGCCCAACGGATTCTGGCTTTGAAGCCAAGGCGAGTCCTGGAAGTGGGAGGCGGAAGTGGACTGCTCATGTATCGAATCGCACCGGTCTGCGAGCGTTATGTCATTACAGACTCCTCCCCGCGAGCGATCGATAGGCTTCGTGAATCAACGGCCAGCATGCAAATGTCGAACGTCGAGGCTAGGGTTTTGCCGGCCCACGAAGTTGATCGAATCGGTCAGGATTTCGATTTGGTGGTTCTCAATTCCGTAATCCAGTATTTCCCCTGCGACGGCTACCTCATGGAGACGCTTCGCAAGGCATCCCACGCTGTATTGCCGGGAGGAGTTATTTTCTTGGGCGACATTCTTAACTTCGATCTTCTCGAGGTCCTTCATGCGTGCTTTGAGCTCGATCGATGCGATGGCTCCGTATCCCGAGAAAGTTTCCTAACCCGTGTCCGCGTTTCTATCCGGGGCGAAAGAGAACTGTTCGTTTCTCCGGACTACCTTAAATCCATCGCGCAACGGCTCGGCCGGTCTGCCTATGTACAAACACAGCTCAGAGGTGGAAGATGTCTGAACGAGCTGACGCGCTTTCGTTACGATGCCATCTTTTATCTAGACCATGCGGATACACTCTCTGTTTCTGAAGATATGGCTTGGAACAACACCCTTTCCGTCGAAGGGATTATCGCGTGTCTCGACGAAAACGACATCGATGAGATACGCGTTCGACGCGTTCCCAATCCTCGGCTGTCCAGAGAACGGCAAGTCTCAATTAACCTGAACAATCGCTATGCAAGCTGTGTTGCCGAGATTCGGCCGCCGGATATCCTGTCGACCGAGTGGAGCCCCGCGGACGTGTGGGCGCTGGCGAGCCAAAAGGGCTGTGCCGCGCTGGTGGATTGGTCGACCGGAGATCCCTTCTTCTTTGATGTTACTTTCAGGCGGCAGACACCTGCGGGCCGCGGTCATAGTCTCCACGCCGGAAATACCAGCCCTGGCCACTCCGCCAGCCCAATAGGCACGAATGATCCCCTGCAGGGAAATCGATCTAAGGGACTTGATCGCTCGCTGGATGAATACTTGCGTGACCGACTGCCCGCCCATATGGTCCCTGTCTGCATACTCATCGACAGATTGCCTTTGAATCCCAACCAAAAGGTGGACCGTAGGACGCTTAAAGCACTTTATGGCAGCGGTGCAAATGCACGAGACTCGGTATCTGAAGTCCGTACACCGCTGACACCTACCGAACGAGTGCTTGAAGAAATCTGGCGCGAAACTCTAAACTGCCGAACGATTGAAGTCGCCGGAAACTTCTTTGCGCTCGGAGGGCATTCTCTTTCAGCCATACGGATCCTCAGCCGTATCGCCGACCAGTTCGGTATCAGAATTTCGCTAGCCCAGCTTGTGGAAAACCCGACGATTGCTGGACTCGCCAAGCTGATCGATGTGCATGAAACCGGAGTTATAGAAGCCGAACCAATCTCGGAGGTTCCGAGAGATGAGTATCTGCTACCTTCGCTCAACCAGGAAGCACGCCTTGTTTTCGAACTGAATGCTGAACTCGAATCTCGGCCTTATCTGCAAGGTGTGATACCCGTCGGACTGCGTCTCGAAGGAAAGCTCGACTATAGGGCGCTGCAGCAAGCGTTCGACATGTTGTCGGGCCGGCACGAAGTACTTCGCGCAACTTTTCATCCTTCTGCCACCTTTAGTGGACTTAGGACCAACGGATGGGACGCGATACGGCAGCTATTCGGCAACGGAACTCTGCGCCCGACCTTGAGCTTTTCTCAGAAATTTACACCGGATAGTGAAATCTTGGGAGTGGACCTGATCGACGTCGAGGAAGTCCCAGATTCGGAGCAACAATTTCGCATTCAGGAAATCGGCATCAACACATTTGAGAAAAAATTCGATTACGAATCCGCACCCTTGTTCAGAAGCACGCTGGTTAGGCTCAACTCCACAAGTCACATCCTCTACATAGCCCTGTCCCACCTCCTTGGTGATGGGTGGTCGGCCCAGATTTTTCAAGGAGAACTGGCTTTTTACTATTCTGCGTTGGTGAGCGGGACTGATCGATCCCTTCCGGAGCTTCCTATTCAGTTTATGGACTTCGCCTACTGGCAGAGAGAACAAGTGAACAAAAAGGACGATCGCTTCGTCCGGTATGGAGAAACCTTTCGGCAATTGGATCCTATCAACGTCAACTCACTTCCGTTTGCTCGGGAACCCTGGACTACAACGCGGCGTTCGGATCGCGAAATCTTGAAAATCGAACCGGCAGTGTGTGAAGGAATTCAACAACTCTGCCGGCAAACGAAACTTACACCGTTCATGGTTTTCCTGGCGGCATTTGAAACGTATCTGTGTCTTTTGACGGAACGCGAAGACATAGGGGTGTGGACCTTCGTCGCCAATCGTTCCCACCCGAAGACAGCAGGTCTTATCGGGTGGTTTGCACACGAGCACCTCCTGGCTCTTCGCTTTTCTTCGGATCCGACTTTGGGAGAGGTATTGACTGATGCCAGAAGCGCGGTTGCCAACGCAAACGCCTTCGAGGCCATGCACCCCCACTTTCTATCACGGTATCTTGCTCCCTCGAAACTTGTTCCCCGAGTGCGAATCGAAATGCTGCCAGCACGAAACCCCGACAGCAATTCCTTCGCGGGGTTGACGGCAAAGAAGTACCCTACGGCTAGACGGCATATGCAAACGGACGTGGGTCTAAGACTTCTGATAAGTGACGACAGCGGCAGATTTGCGATGATCTGCAACTACGATACAGACCGATTCGGAAAAGCGGCAATTCAGGGAATGCTGACGGCCATTGATTCTATCCTCCGAAAAATGGTAGTTGACCGCGGTGCGAGAGTTTCGAGCCTGCAGCTTCATGCTTGAGAGCCGCTCATGGCGTCCCTGCGCCCTTTTGTATTCAATCGGGATAGAAATACCGATAGGAGCGACCATGTAGGCGGAGTGCCTCTTCTACTGCAGAAACCTTGTAGTAGAAGCTTAATTTGCGATTCTCGATCCTCGGAGCGTAGTTCCGCAGGTCGCAGCCTAGTTCAGCTCCGAGAATGTTCGGGTTTTGAACCAGGTCTTCATATCTGATAATGCGCAGACGATCGCGAAAATCATGGATTCGACGGCAGATCAAGTCATAGATAGCCACTTGTTTTTGAAGAACAGGCCGACCGCTACGCGTCAGGTCGTCCATCTCCTTCCAATAAACCGCTGCGCCGGGCATCTTTCCTTCGCCTAGCGGTATGGGCACATCATTCCACGAACAGATCACGCCCACCGGATGCCGCAAGATCGCGATGATCTGGAATTGGCGAAGCTCCAACAACTCCCCTAATACCCCCAGGTACAGGCCTGTATGTTTCATGGCTAGAATAAAGTCAGGCTGTAGGTCGGGACGGACTAACGGGACCAATTGGAAAGCTTCGTTCGATCTGCGGCTGATTGATCGACGCCTATAGTAGTCCGTGACAGCTGAACCATCCCTCAACCGTCGGTCGAGAATCGGCTCACCGTCCAGCAACTTTCTCCGCGTCTCGACAAAATCGGTCGAAAGCCAGGCGGCGAAGTCCTTTGCCGTCGTTCCCTGTCTGTTTCGCAACACCCATTCCCTTTGCCACTGCGGCTCGTTCAGTGCGACGGCATGGGGAACACTATCGACCATTGCAGTGAGTAGGGTGGTCCCTGACCGGGGAATTCCTGTCAGAATGAGGTCTCTAGGCATATGATCTGACTGCATTCCGCAGACTGAAAACAGAATATGTCCGCTCACACCTATTCGCCATTTGTCCCTGCGCTCCTGGAGCGTGTTGCGTGGGGAAAGTAAGCTATAAGAATCGCGACCAGCAATTTGCTGATTCTCAGAACAAATACTCGTCTAGCGGGCGGAAATCAACAATGATAAGAATTACTACTGCAATGGTGATAGCAACGGCTTTCGCCTCAGGTTCAAGGCGGAACCGCGTGAAAGACAGACTGACGCAAAATCAGATATCCAAACCCCATCACAGCAGCGTATATACCGCAAATGAAGCGTCAGCGATCAGCCCTGACGCGGGAAAAGGGCCAGCTTGGTCTCAGTTCACTCTAATCCGGGCATATGAGCGGATTATCTTAATGAGACTCAGGCGAAAGCGAACCATGGCCGCCCGATCGCAGAGCCTTTCGGGGGAATACTCGAGCGGCGGTTGGAACA
>DASTBJ010000510.1:0-2478 GCA_035712125.1 Terriglobia bacterium | reverse complement strand
AACGGCGCAATCGCGGCGTACATGGCCGCTACGCATCAGGGATTCGCGCGTTATTACCGTCCGCGCGACATGTACGTCGGGAATCTGATCACCGCGCTCGGGTGCATCGATGCGGGTATCACCTGCATCATCGACAACTCCCACAATTCCCGCTCGTCCGCTCATTCCGACGCCGCGATCCAGGCCTTGTTGGATTCCGGCATTCGCGGAATCCACGCTTCGGGCGCGCCTCAGACCGGAGAATGGGACAGGCAATGGCCCCAGGACCTCGAGCGAATGCAGAAACGATTTTTCACTTCCGACGATCAACTCGTGACGTTGCGCATGTTTTCAGGGCTCAATCGAGAAAACTGGGCGCTGGCTCGAAGACTCGGCCTGAGGATTACCTCAGAAACCAGCGGTGTTGGAATGCTGGAGCAATTTTCGAACGAGAAACTCCTTGGCTCCGATAACACCTACAACCACTGTAACGGCTGGACGGACGACATCTGGCGTCGCGTCCGAGACTCGGGCGGTACGGTCAATGTGTGCCCAAGGTCCGACCCTCAGTATGGGTTGTCGGAAGGCATACCGGCATTCCAGAAGGCGCTCGATCACGGAATTCGGCCGGCATTCAGCATCGATAACGAGACGTCCTATGGAACCGACATGTTCACGGAGATGCGCGTCGCGTTCAACATCCAGCGCGCCATGGCCACGAATCGCGCATACAACAGGGACCCGAAACCGCCCGCAATGGTCACGGTCCGCGAAGTCCTTGAATGCGCCACGCTCAGTGGAGCCGCCAATGCCGGGCTGCTGACCAAGTGCGGCTCCCTGACTCCTGGCAAGGAAGCCGATATCGTCATGATTCGGACCGATGACATCAATCTCTATCCATCGAACCACGCTGTCGGCACCGTCGTGGCAGCGGCCGACGTCAGAAACATCGACACGGTGATCATCGGCGGCAAGATCCGGAAACTACGCGGCAAGCTGGTGGGCGTCAATATGGACAAGTTCCGGCAGCTCGTTGACGAGTCGCGCAACTATCTCTTTGCTCAGGCGGGTTACAAACTGAACATTTTTTCGCCTTAGATATGGCGTCTGAATTACATCACGGAAACCCAATCCAGCGGTCCCCGACGGCCACAGTGGTCCACAAGGAAAGTGAAATCAGAGCTGCGAGCCTGCTCCTGACGGAAGGGATGTGCACACTCGGCGATAGCCGAACTCGGCCTGCAAGGCCTGCACGACGAACACCTGGTTGTCCTGGAGAATACGGCGAACGTGCACACCCTTGTGGTCTGCACGCTGCGCTCTTGTTATCCGTGGGTTGTCCTCGGTTTACCTCCCGTCTGGTACAAGTCCGCGCCTGATCAGCTGTAGCCATAAACGGGAATTGAGGCTCCGTGAATGACCGACGCCTCGTCGCTGGAGAGGAACAAAATCACCCGCGCAATCTGCTCGGGCTTCGGCCACTTGGAAAAATCGGCTTTCGGCATCGCCTGTCGATTCGGTGCTGTATCGATGATGCTGGGGAGGATTGAATTCACGCGGACGCCGCTTCCTTTGAGGTCCGCTGCAAGCGACGCCATCATCGCAAGGGCTGCAGCCTTTGAAGCGCTATACGCGCCGGCTCCCGGAGCAGGATCGACTCCTGCCTTTGCCGCGATGTTGATGATCGCCCCCGACTTTTGGCCGAGCATGATCGGCACAATCGAACGACAGAGCGTGTACCCCGTTTGCAGATTAAGCGACAACATTCGAGAGATGACCTTCTCATCCGCTTCCCAGAACTTCGTTCCGCCCGCGTAGCCTCCGACGGTGTTCACAAGAACGTCCAGCTTCTTGTGGCGGGCAATGATCTTGTCCATGAGGCCTCGAACTGCGTGTTCGTCAGTGACGTCGACCTGAAATCCCTCCAACTGTTGACCTTGAGGCAACTGCGCAAACTCTTCCTGCTTTTGAAAAGTTACAATGATGTCCGCGCCTTCCTCAAGAAACGCAAGCGTAACGGCACGACCCAGACCGCCCGTGCCGCCTGTAATCAAAACGGTCTTTCCGGAGAATCGTTTGCTCACATGATGACTGTACGCTGCCGTGGCTGCGCTCGCATTTTATTTTGTGGCCGCTGAGGCGATCTTTGGGTTTCCCCTCAAAGAGTAATCAAGCTGGGCGACTGCTACTGTTGGGACCTTCTGTGTATGGGAATCGACAAAGTGGATGCGACTCCTCGCGGGCAGGAGACAGTTTAAAAATCGCGCGTCAAGTTGTCCCGACTCGATGTTCGGCTCAGGAACATTGCACTATGTATCCTGCACAATTCGTCTCAGAATCATTGCTCGGGCACACGAGTATGGGTGAGTCACTCGAGCACATCATCAACGCGTATCGGAAGGATGCGCCTCTTGCGGAGGCGTGGACCATTCCCGCAGCGTGGTACACCGATCCTCGCGTGTTCGACCTGGAGCACCGCACGGTATTCAGCCGCTCCTG
>DASTBJ010000509.1:0-7165 GCA_035712125.1 Terriglobia bacterium | reverse complement strand
GGAGCCTGTGCGTGCTGTATTCCGGCGAACAGCGCCACAATGAAAAATGCTCTGAGCGTGGAAAGACGTTTCGTCATAACGTCGCCTCACTTGCCGATGGCAAACAATGTGTTGTCCGACCGGATAAACATCCGGCCCCCGGAAATTGCCGGAGACCCGAGGACGCGCGCATCTATTTTGTTTCGCGCCAGAATATCGGGCGCGCGGCCGGCCGAGAGAACAATCGTCTCGCCGTTTTCCGAGAAAAAGTAAACCTTGCCGTCTCCTGCGAGAGGCGACGCGCTATAGACGCCACCAATCCGTTCCTGCCACACACGCGTTCCGGTTTTCGCATCGACCACCGTTGCTACGCCCACGTCACCGATCATGTAGATCAGCCCGTCGTATTGAACGATTGAAGAGATATACGGGGCTCCCGTCGGAACTTTCCAGAGAACGTGAGTGGACGCGACGTCACCTTTACCCCCGGGACGGATCGCCATATACGGCCCGCTCCGATAACCACGGCTGAGGAAGATGATGCCATCCTGTTGCGTCGCCACCGGTATTGGGAATCGATTGGTTTCGTTGATGTACCAGAGCTTTTCACCATTCGAAAGGCTGTGGGCGCTGATCCCTTCACCGGAATTCACGATCAGCTCAGGTCCTCCAGCCGTCTCGATGACGAACGGCGTGCTGTAGGAAAGTCCGCCGGTGCTGTCTGCCTTCCACTTGTTGTTTCCGGTTCCCGAGTCCACCGCGAGAATGTAGGAGGCCGGGCTGGCGTGATAGCACAGGAGAATCAGCATGTCTTTGTAAATGACGGGCGAACTTCCATGGCCCCAGTTAATTCCAAACCGCCCGTACTCGGAAAGGTTTCTCTTCCAGACAAGCTTGCCGGACATATCGAGAGCGACGATTTGCCCCGTGCCGAACCAGGCGTACACGCGCTGGCCGTCAGTCACCGGACTGGACGTGGCAAGATTGTGCTTCTCGTGGACTTCAGGCAGAGGACCCTCAGACGGAACTTCGTACTCCCACAGCTTCTTTCCGCTGGCCTTATCGAACGCCGAAACCAGAAAGGTCGTTGTCGGTGTAGCCGCTGCAATGGCGCCGGAAGGCGCGCCGCCAAGGGCGCGTTCCCCTGCGGCCGCAGCGTCCTCGCCCTGTACAAGACGAGGGCCGGAGCGAGCAACGCCAGTTCCAAGCTGAGACGTGACGAATACGCTGTTTCCCCACACGATCGGAGACGATATGCCCATTCCGCGGATCGAAGCCTTCCACGCGATGTTTTCCGTATCGCTCCAGCGAACCGGAAGACTCGCTTCCGGTGAAACTCCTGTCGACGCAGGACCTCGCCAATTTGGCCAGTTCTCTGCGGACAGCGGAATGATGGATCCGACGACAAGTACGACGAACAGGCTTAATCTGCGCATCAGGAGACCTCCTTCGGTTGTAGGGAATGCATCAGGCCTGTGGCCTGAAGTACAAGACCATTGCGGCGCCGACAGACGCCAGCAGAAATCCCACATACAAGAGCGGATTAATGGACGACTTGGGAGGATGCAGAGCCATTGTCAGCAGCACATTGACTACAGGCGCGCCGCCAAACACTAAAGGCATGACGTACACGGGCAAGCCCCCGTTTCGGAATGCGTAAATGATGCACGCGGCGCCAATGGCACCCAGTGCTCCCGCAATAGTGGCAATCAGCACTCCCTTGGAATTAAACCCGTTCAACTGTCCCTGACCGCCAAGAGCTGCCACCGGTACGAGAATACCGATCAGGAAATATGCGACGCCGACGCAGAGAAGGGCTTTCAGGGGGTTGCCGAGTTGAGTTTGTCCCTGGTGCAACAACACACCATAGGCGCCCCAGGACAATACCGCTCCGGCCACGAAGACTATCCAAAACATACTTTTAGGCTTCTCCCGTTTTTGTTGAACAACCATAGTGATCTACCGTCCCGGTTACGATAGTGGCTCCCTGAGGCTTCGTCCAGCAAATCTTGAAAACTACGCGGTCTATAATGGACGCCGCATGCCGCTGCTGTTGATTTTCCTTCTGCTTGTCTTTCCGTCCTGTACACGCTCGGGACATCGAGAGCCGGGAACCGTTATTTTTGCTCTGGATGAAGGGCCGCAGAATCTCGATCCCCGGATCGGAATCGACGCCTCTTCCGAGCGTTTGATCCAACTGATGTTCAGTTCGTTGGTAAGGCGTACTCGGACTTTTACCGTTGAACCTGACCTTGCCTTGCGGTGGGAAATTCCCGATCCAACAACGTATGTGTTCCATCTTCGCGACGATGCGTTCTTCCATGATGGTCGTAAGGTGACAGCTCACGACGTGGTTTACACATTCCGAAGTCTTCTCGACGGATCTGTTCGAACGACAAAACGCGGAACGTTCCGGCCCGTACAATCCGTCGAAGCTCTGGACCTCGACACCGTAGTTTTTAAGTTGAGCGAGCCGTTTGCTCCCTTTTTGTCGAACCTTACTCGCGGCGGTATTGGGATCGTCCCTGAGGGCTCGCCGCCAAGCGTGGCGTTAAATCCCATTGGGTCCGGTCCGTTCAAGTTCGTGCGTTACATCCCCGACGGTGAGATCGTGTTGGCCCGTAACGACGCGTATTACGGTGAAAAGCCACGCATCTCCACTGTTACGTTCCGTATCGTCCCCGAAGCCGTTGTTCGCGCCCTGGAATTGCGCAAGGGATCAGTCGACATTGCGATGAACGTGCTTCCACCCGACACGGTTGAAGTCCTCCGGCAGGATTCCACTCTCCAGGTGCTGGAGGCGCCGGGAACGAACTATCAATACATCGCGTTCAACCTGAAGGACCGGCTTTTCAGTGATGTTCGAATCCGAAAGGCAATAGCCTATGCCATCGATCGCGAAAAGATCGTCCGTTACCTGTGGAGAAACCAGGCCCGCCTCGCGACCGGCGTCATCCCACCGGGAAACTGGGCTTACTCAGGGGATGTACAAACCTATGCGTATAACCCGGAACGGGCTCGTGCTCTTCTGCGTGAATCGGGACGGTCCGAGCTGTCCTTCACATTTCGCACATCGACAGACGAGACGTCCCGCTTACTTGCGACTGTATTTCAGCAGCAGTTGAAAGAGGTCGGCATCTCGATGGACATCCAATCGAACGAGGCCGCAACTTTCAGTGCGGACATCGAGAGAGGAAACTTCCAGGCGTATTCCAGGCGATGGATCGGCGGCAACAATGATCCGGACATTTTCAATCTCATCTTTCACTCGGCAATGACTCCGCCGGACGGTTCAAACCGCGGATTCTACGCGAATCCGGAGCTCGACGGGCTGATTAAGGTCGGACGGCTGGAAACCGATTTGGGGAAGCGGCGCGCGGCGTATCAGCGGATACAACAGATCGCGGCCGAGGAACTTCCGTACGTCAGTCTCTTTTACCTGAATAACGTCGCCGTTCTCAGTAAGAGAGTAAAAGGAATGACGTTATATCCCGCGGGAGAATACGAGTTCCTGACCGAGATTGACGTGGAGTGAGACAACGCCCAGGGCAGGTTGTCTCAGACCTTTACACCCCGGGCCGCGAGGTTCAAGAGCTTTTCAGCGTTGCGCCGGTAGATACGATCCTTCTCGTCCTTCGTGAGGTCCAGGCTTTCGAGTACGGCGATAGTCTCGCGTGTGTAAAGACCCGGTGTGGGTTCGAACGGCGCATCTGAGGCAAACAGAACGTGATCCACGCCGAAGAAATCCAGGCCGCAGATCGTCCCCGCTCTCGCGCCGAACAGCGCAGTGTCTGCGTAAAAGTTGCGGAAGTATTCGATTGGCCGCTTCTTCATCGACTTTAACAACCCGGCGTAGTCCTTATCCGAGGTGCGAGTCCCGAGCTGATCCCAGCCATGCCCTACGCGGCCGGTGAAGTAAGGGATCATCGCGCCCATGTGGTGAGTAATGACCTTCAGATTGGGCCACCGGTCGAAGAATCCCGAGAAGACCATTCGCGCCATCGCGACGCTGGTTTCGTATGGCCATCCGAACGTCCAGAAGATTTCGAACTGGGACGCGTCTTCTGTCTTGTAGTCCGCAAAGTCTGCATGCCGGTCCGGGTGCAGCCAGATTGGCGTGTCAGCCTTCGCCGAAAACTCGAACAACGGGCGGAACTCGGGAAGGTCCAGCGGCTTATTTGCAGCATTGGAATAGATTTGCACGCCCACGGCTCCCAGTTGATTGATGGCGCGATCCATTTCCTTCAATGCCGCGTCCGGGTTATTCATTGGCAGGCACGCAACAAACGACGGAAACCGTGCCGGGTACTTCGCCACCAGCTCCGCGAATCCATCGTTGGCGATCTTTGCCATGTCGGGAGACTTGTCCGGTCCTGCCAGAATTTCGACCGGGGGGCCTGGCAGAGAAATGATCTGGCAGTACTCGTCAAACTCGTCCATCGTCCTGAAGCGGTTATCGAGATCCACGATCGTCGAAATGTTCTGAACGCGTTTGCCCATCCCGCTCAGATCGGTGCCGACGTCGATGAAATCATTCCAGTAACGCTGGGGAAAAAGATGATTAAAGATATCGATTTTCACGTGTAACTCCCGACCGGTAACTATATTACAAGTCAATCAGGCGATAGGCCGAAAACAGGAATACTTCGCGCATGCTGTACCAGAACCGCTGCGACGCAGAGACTTCGATCGGGCTGGCCGGCGCGGGCGAGGTGTAAGCGGTAATCCCCTCGTCTTCAAACATCGTTTTTACGCGAAACAGATGAAATCCGTCGCTGACGACAAGCACCGTTTTCCAACCCTTCGATCGGACGAGCCGAGACGCTGCGCGAATGCTGTCGTGTGTCGTCATGCTGGCCTGTTCCGTCATGATATCGGCCGGGTCGACGCCTTTCTTCTTAAGATCCTCCGTGCCTACATGCGCTTCCGAGAAGTTGGGGTCGGGACCATAACTGCCGGTTGTAATGATCGCCTTCGAGAAACCTTTTTTGTAGAGGTAGAACGCATGATCGAGCCGAGCCTGGAATACCTTGGATGGCTTACCGTTGTACTGCGCCGCGCCAAGGACGACAATGGCTTCGGCCGCGTGAGACTCATCGTGAAGGGCCAGATAGCGCACTTGCCGGTAAACATGCACCCAATACAGTCCGATGGAAAGCAGCAGGACGACTGCCAGCAGCGCTGCCCATTTTAGGATGCGTCTTCTCATCTCAATACGTCACTCAACTCAGCTTTTGGGATAGGACCTTCGCGAAGAAGTCGTGCCGGAGTTTCGGTCAAATCCAGTAATGTCGATCCGCCTCTTGTGGGTAGCGTCCCACCGTCAACGATGACATCAATGGAGTCTTGAAATTGTTCGCGAATCTCCGCGACCGTGATCGCGGAAGGCATTCCCGTCCGATTGGCGCTTGTTGCGGTGACCGGACGCTCGAACGCATCGATCAATCGCCTGGCAAAGGTAGCATCGGGCCAGCGGATTCCGATCGTTCCGGTTCCTGCCGTGACAAGATCGGGGACGGTACTGCGAGCAGGAACCACCATCGTCAAAGGACCAGGCCAGAATCGCTTCGCCAGTTCAAGTGCCCTGCCGGACAGGTCGGCGACGCTCTCCGCCATCGCAATGGAGTTGACCAGAAGGAGGATCGGTTTGGTCTCCGGGCGTCCCTTGATCTGGAAGATTCGCTGGACTGCTTCTGCCTGGAATGGATCTGCCCCGAGGCCGTAGGCGGTATCTGTGGGAAACGCTATGACCCCTCCTGCGCGCAAAAACGATAGAATCTGTTCCAGGTCTCCGTCGGACAGAGACGCCGCATCATAGAGTTGCATGGAATAAGGGATTATCCTTGGACACCATCTCCATAGGCAAGCACAACCCCCGGCTGGCGGATATCCGCAAGGCGATCCAGCGAGATACGTTAACGGCTGATGGACTGCTCGTTATCGAAGGACCGACCCTGGTCCGGGAGGCTGAAGCGAGCGGCCTTGCCATCACGACGCTGTTCCTGCGCGACGGCACCTCTGCGGAGGGACTGCCACGCGCGTCGACCGTCTACTCGCTCGACGCACCGACCTTCAGGAGCATTCAGGCCACAGAACACTCACAGGGCGTCATTGCGCTGGTGCGACCGCGAAGCTGGACCTTGGACGAAATCCTGACTGGGCGTCTCTCGACAATGGTTGTGCTTGCCGGTCTCCAGGATCCAGGCAACGTCGGAACGATTCTTCGAGTGGCGGAATCGTTTGGAGCCGCCGGCTGTCTCGCTCTCGTGGGTACCGTTGCGATACATAATTCGAAGGTGACTCGCGCGAGCGCCGGTAGCGTCTTCCGTTTACCTCACGTTTGGAATCTCGACCTGCAGACCGTTGTGGCTGCATTCAAAGCCAAAGGTGTGCCAATAGTCGGCACGTCCCCGCACTCCTCGCAGTCGATTGCTGCGTGGGACTGGAGCGAGCCTGTAGGAGTGCTGATCGGCAATGAAGGCGCAGGGCTCACTCGTGACCAGTCCGCTGCGTGCGCCGCGATGCTGCGGATTCCGCATGAGCGAGCGACCGAATCCCTGAATTCTGCGATCGCTGCGGCCGTGGTCCTGTACGAAGCTTATCGACGGAGGCATCTTCCATGAGTGGTTCCCTCTTCGATAATGAGAAGCCATCCGGCGGGGTCGCGGCAGCTCCGCTGGCGGAGCGTTTGAGGCCGAAGACGCTGGACGAAGTTGTTGGACAGGAGCACTTGCTTGGGCCTGGCAAGCCCCTTCGCACAGCGATCGAACGCGACCAGGTGCCTTCGATGATTTTGTGGGGCCCTCCCGGGGTGGGCAAGACGACGCTGGCACAGGTGATTGCCAGGATGACGAAGTCAGACTTCGTGCCCTTCAGTGCGGTATTGTCCGGCATCAAGGAGATCAAGGAAGTCATGACCGCTGCGGAGCGGTCGCGCCGTCTTGGCCGCAGGACGATTCTCTTCATCGACGAGATTCACCGTTTCAACAAGGCGCAACAGGATGCGTTTCTCCCTCACGTGGAACGTGGCAATGTCGTCCTGATTGGTGCGACCACAGAAAATCCGTCTTTCGAGGTGAACTCCGCCCTGCTGTCTCGTGCTCGGGTCTTCGTGTTGCAGGCCTTGACGGACGAACACATTCAGACATTGCTCGAACGTGCTGTCACCTCAGAACAGATCGAGATC
>DASTBJ010000508.1:0-6942 GCA_035712125.1 Terriglobia bacterium | reverse complement strand
ACCGTTTCCGGCCGACGATCCGCAGTTCGTCATCTCCGACATTGATGTGAAGACGGGCAAGACATCTCTGAACTGGAATATCGTCTTTAAGCAGCCCGGTGACCATCATGTTGTTTGCTACTGGAATACCAGAAGCTATTGGCCGACGGCGTACAGTCCCACGACAAATTCACTCTACGTGCCTTACACCGACAATTGTCGTGATCTGACGCGTGCTGCGCCTGGAGCTCGCGGAGGATGGAAAGTTGTTCCGCGACCTGGCGCAAAAGAGAACGAACTTACCGGCATCGCGAAGATCAATCTTTCAACCGGGGAGACGCTTCGATTCAACGTCGGCCGCGTACCTTCGAACGGCGCAATGCTGGTGACGGCAGGCGATCTCGTGTTCCACGGCGACATGGGACAGAAACTCAGAGCGTTCGACGCTCAAAACGGCAAGCAGCTCTGGGAGACGACACTCGTCGGAAACATCTCCGTCAGCACCATCACGTACATGGCCGGCGGCAAACAGTACCTGGCCGTGATGACCGGTGAAAACCTCAAGGTGACGGAACTGTTAAACGAGTTCCCTGAATTGAAGACTCCGCGGGGCAATAACGCAATTCACGTATTCGCGCTGCCTTGAGATTCTGACAACAACGCGGGATATGTAATCCTGCCCGCTTCAAACCTGGCGAACGCGGTCAGCGTATGGGCCTGGACTTTCTCGACTCCGAGAATGTGCCCAACCCGGTAGCCCCGGATGCAAAGAACATCCGAGACCAGCTGGCGATGACACCTCCAGAAGACGGCTTCCGTGCACGCGTAGACGGTTCGCTTCTCCGTTATCAACTGCATGAGCGTTTCCACCGCCCCCACAAAGGCTGGAGACTGCATGTAGTCGGCGTATCCTCGAAATCCCTCATTTCGCCAGCCGGCGTTTAGCGTCGAATCCTTGAGCGGTTTACGCAGGCCTCCGAGCGTCTTCATGTGGATGTATTCGATGCCGGCCTTCGGCAGGTTCTGCTGGAGATTCTCCAGATTGAACTGCGGAGTGCGCCGTGAACCGGGAAGCGTCCTGATGTCCACGAGTCGTTCGATACGGTGACTCCCGAGGATGACAAGTGTTTCTTCCCAGCTGCGATTCGAGAATCCCATCGTGAAGGCATCGAATTCCGGCTCCATGCCTTCACGATAACGCGAACCGATAGCCCGCAGCTATCTGGTGATCGCCGTTCTTACTTGGGGACTGTGCACATCGCTGTTGTGACCGTGAGGTTGCCCGCACTATCCGTTGCTGTCGCGAATATGGTGTACGTTCGCCCCTTACTGCCGGGAGAACGCTCGGCTCGCAGTTGAACGACTCCGTTGTTGATGACGATATCTCCAGGCACATCGCCGCCGCCGGTGCCGCTGTCTGGTTCATTACTGGTTGCGGTTACGCTCAAGCTTGCCAGCCCTGAAAGAGTATCGGAAGCGGTGATCGTCGCAACTTGAACCAGCTGATGTCTGGCAGGAGAAAGGGTGCATCCCGATGGCATGCCTTCAATGACCGGAGCGGTCTTGTCGAGCATGATCGTCACCGACTTCGAAGGTTCGACGTTACCCGCATTGTCCGCAGCCGAATAAGTAATCGTTGTGGATCCTTCGGCCGTCAGCGAGACAGCCGCGGGATTTCCGCTAATGGTGACAGGACTCGTGTGGGCACCCGCAAGGGAATAACGAATCGACTGCACCCCTGACCCGCTGTCGCTGGCGGTCAGGTTAACCATGGTATTCGTATTGTTCCAACCGGCGCTGTTCGGGTTAGGAGTGATCGCGAACGCGGTGACGGGAGGAATGGTATCGACAAGCGGCACTTCATATGCGCCGATATCAAATTTCGCAACGCCGTCGGCGTCTCCGTCCGCGGGGCGGCCCACGCCATCCAGATCTGTGGATGGAGCCAGGTTCGAGGTACCGGCATCTATGGCCGGGGATCCGCTCATCAGATGGTAGTCTGCTGCGGAGATGTCTCTGAATATCGGATCCTGCGAGATGTTGCCGTTGACGCCCGTTTGATCCACGCAGCTTCCCGAATAAGCGAGGGCGGATACGGCAAAGACATCGTTAAATTGAAAGATCGGAACGGACGCCGAATTGAGAGTGCCGCAGGTCACGGCGTTCTGTCCGGCTGATGCAACGAGGATATTGTTAATCAGCTGGGCTGCGGCGTCGAAACCGTCTGCGAGAACCGCCGAGCCCTGCTGGGCATGGTTCCCCGCGACAGTGTTGTTCACCAATAGCGGCCCTCTGGCGCCCGACGGTACCAGCCAATAGACTCCACCGCCCGACGATGCACTGTTCCCCGCGATGACATTTTGCTCGATCAAAGCGTCAGAACGATTGAGCATCGAGATTCCTCCGCCCTGAGAACCCGCATTGTTATTGGTAATGAAATTCTTTCTGAGTACTGGATTACCCGCCGCAAAGAGGCTCACACCCCCGCCATTTGCCGAGGACCAGGAATTTCCATAGATCGCGTTGTTAAGCAGCTGGGCTCCCGATGCTCCGCCGATGCTGACGCCCCCGCCCCCAATCCCGCCGCTCCAGCCCGCTCTCTGATGATTTTGGGTGATGATGTTGCCCTGGATAATGGGCGACCCGAAACTGCTGGAAACGCCGCCACCGCCATCACCTGCGATGTTGTTCGTAATGATGTTGCCGGAAACCGTCGGAGAGGAGTTTTCGATCCGTATGCCGCCCCCGCGAAGGGCGGAACCCGTGGCGTTGCCGTTTCGTACGGTGAAGCCGTTCAGGACAGACTGGGGACCCTCGCCGGATACAAAGGCAACCACCGATCCGTTTTGGTTGCCGTCAATGATTGTTGCCTGCGGCCCCTGCTCGCTGGTCACCCGGACGGCTTTACCAAGAAAGTTGAGATTTTCGACGTAGGTTCCAGGAGCCACCTCGACCGTGTCTCCATTGACCGCCGCGTCGATTGCAGATTGAATTGTGGCGTAGTCCGCAGGCACTCTTATAACTGTCGCCTGTGCGGCGGAACTGGCGGAAACCAGTAGCAGAACCACGATAACGATGGATACGGGCCTGAGTCGTGACATCGGATACCTCGATTCGTTCGGCATTCGACAAACAGCCGAATCGTAAGTTCGGGTCACACCGCCCGCAATAGGCATAAGGTATGATTCGACCAGTTATTACAACGATATGAGTGCCTGTCAAAAAGCCCCGATGCTCAGGTTTTCCTTTTGAGACTCGAAGTCACAAATGTCAGCAAGGAATATCCGACGCCCGCAGGACCCCTGGCGGTTCTGACGGACGTGAATCTCTCTCTGGGTTCTGGCGACGCAGCGGCGATCATGGGGCCATCCGGAACGGGCAAGAGCACGTTGCTCTACATTCTTGGCGCGCTGGAGCCGCCAACGCAGGGAACCGTAATGCTGGGCGATAAAAACATCTTCAGCATGAATCCTGGCGAACTCGCCCGGTTTCGTGGTTCGGAGATCGGCTTTGTCTTTCAGGATCATTGCCTGCTGCCCCAGTGTTCCGTTCTCGAAAATGTTTTGTTGCCGACACTCGTATTGCCTTCGGACAAGCATGTCGCTCGCGCGCGCGAGCTGATCAACGCTGTTGGGTTGTCTCACAGAGCGGAACACAGGCCAGGACAACTTTCGGGCGGAGAAAAGCAGCGTGTGGCCATAGCACGCGCGCTCATTCGCAATCCGCGTCTGGTGGTGTGCGATGAGCCCACCGGAAACCTTGACGAAAAGACAGCCGCGTCGGTCGCGTCTGTTCTGTTACAGCTGCACAGGCAGCAGAACAACATCCTGCTGGTGGTGACCCACAGTTCGCGGCTGGCGACGGAATTCCCACTCCGTTTTGAAATTTCGGGTGGCCGCCTGAGCCGTGTTTCGACATGAATGTCCGGCAGCTGATTCTTCTCAACATCAGCTATTACTGGAGAACGAACATCGCCGTCGTTCTTGGCGTTGGTGTGGCCGTTGCCGTACTTTCAGGAGCCCTTCTGGTCGGCGATTCGGTTCGTGGAAGCCTGCGAGCACTGGTCCTCGAGCGTCTCGGACAGACGGAGCAAGTCCTGCTGTCGACGGCCTTCGTAAGAGAGCAGCTTGCGGAGGATCTTCAAAAGGATCCCGCCTTCAACGGCAAAATCACACCGGTAGTTCTCGCCCAGGGTTTCGTCAGCGTTCAGAGCGCCGAAGGACGAGCGGGCAAAGTGGCGGTTTACGGGGTCGATGAACGTTTCTGGAATTTTCATGGTGTTGTCGTCGATCCCTTCTCCGAGCGCGATGCACTCCTCAGTCCTGGGTTGGCGACGGAGCTTGGCGCAAAAGCCGGAGACACGGTCCTCGTCCGAACCCAACATCCTTCAGATATTCCAATGGAATCGCTGCACGGCAGGAAGGACGATGCGGTGCGAACGCTGCGGGCGACCGTGCGCTCGGTTCTGCCAAGAGAATCTCTTGGCGAATTTTCTCTTCAGACTCAACAGGGCGCAGTTCGCGCTGTCTTTTTGCCGCTTGAGCTGGTTCAACGTGAACTGGAGGTTGGTGATCGCGTCAATGCGCTCCTCATTTCCGGTGGTGTGGACGTCGGCGCTCTGGAAGGTCTGGTAAGGAGCCACGCGACTTTGGAAGACCTGGGTCTTCGTCTTCGGTCATTGCCCCGTCATATCGCACTGGAATCGGCGACCGGCCTGCTTCAGGACTCGACGACGGAAGCGGTGAGCGCTGTCGCGAAAGAGCTCGGTCTCAAGACGGAACCGTTGTTTACGTACCTCGCCAATACGTTGCGCGTTTCCGGCCGGGAAGTTCCCTACTCTGTTATCACGGCGACGGACTCTCTCAATCTCAAGCCCGTCAACCCGGGTTCACCTGCCTCGATCGCCCTCAATGACTGGATTGCTCGCGACCTCCGCGCAACGACTGGCGATGCCTTGACGATGGAGTACTTCGTTTGGGAAGAACCCGGCCAACTCGCCACGCGAACGGCGGAATTTCGTGTGGAGCGCATCGTTCCGCTCAGTGCCGGCGATCCGGAAATGACGCCCGAGTATCCGGGGATCACAAACACCTCATCGCTACGCGACTGGGACCCCCCGTTCCCGGTTGATCTGCGGCGCGTTCGGCCAATCGATGAACAATACTGGGACCAACATTCCACCACGCCTAAGGCCTTCGTTCCATTGCAGGTGGCCCAGGAGCTTTGGCAGTCCCGTTACGGCAACCTGACATCCATTCGCTTGTCCATGCCGGATGGCGGAACTTCTGCCACCACGTTGTCGGAAGTCGCGCTGCGGCTGAGGCAGCGGATCGACCCCCTGCGCACCGGACTGACAGTTCAGGATGTTCGATCACAGGCGCTCGACGCCTCTCGCGGCGCGACGAACTTTGGCGAGTACTTTGTCTATTTCAGTTTCTTTCTGGTTGTGTCCGCGATCCTCCTCGCAGCCCTGTTCTTCAAGCTGAGTGTCGAGCAGCGCATCCGCGAGGTTGGCTTGCTTCGTGCGGTGGGACTGTCGCCCCGGACGGTAAGACGGATTTTCCTTGGTGAAGGGTTGGGCCTTTCGCTGTTGGGTGCGGTGGCTGGCGCAGCCGGGGGGCTATTCTACGCCGCCGCAATCCTTATGGCTTTGCGCACGTGGTGGATTGGCGCCATCGGCACGGAGTCTATATCTCTCCATGTTTCACCAATATCGATTATTGCAGGCATGACGGGTGGCATCGTTGCTGCCCTTTTCTGTATCGCGATCACATTGCGAAGCTTGCGAAGAATTTCCGAAAGGAGTCTGCTTGCCGGACAACTGGAGACGGTCCAGACAGGAGACCGTATCACGCGAAGATCGCTTTGGTCCGCACTTCTGCTCGGCTCCTCCGGCATCGGCCTTATCGGCGCCGGCATTATCGACCTGATCGGCCAGCCAGCCGCCTTTTTTGGCGGTGGCTTCCTGCTGCTGGCCGCCGTCCTGTTCTATGTTCACCACTATCTAAATCGGCCGTCTCACAATGTGATCGGTGCCGGCCCGCGGCCGGTGTCGCGTCTGGGACTTCGTAATGCTTCGTTTCGTCCCGTTCGAAGCGTCGTTGCTGTAGCGACGATTGCCTCGGCAACGTTCATTCTTATCTCCGTTGATTCTTTTCGAAAGGGTGAACCGCAGGCATCGGTCGGTGGCTATGCGGTGCTTGTCGAGACACTTGTACCCATTGCGCACGATCCGAATACAACGGAAGGAAGGGAGACGCTGGGGTTGAATGACCTTAATGACGTTCACTTCGAGGCCTTTCGGGTTCGCCCCGGTGACGATGCCAGTTGCCTGAACCTCTATGTGCCAACGAACCCGCGTATCCTCTCACCTCCTGAAAGCTTTGTGAGTGCGGGGAGGTTCGTGTTTCGATCCTCACTCGCATCGACTGCAGCGGAGCGCATGAATCCGTGGCTTCTCTTGAATCGCGTTGAGCCCGACGGTGCGATCCCCGTCATCGCTGATGCCAACTCCCTCACGTACGTACTCCATCGAAAGCTGGGCGAGGACTTTGTCATCACCAATCGCGGACAGGACGTTCGATTGCGTTTTGTGGCAGCCCTTTCGGACAGCATCTTTCAAAGCGAGTTGTTGATGTCCCAGGAGAACTTCCTGAGGCTCTTTCCGGAACAGCAGGGATATTCGTTTCTTCTCGGTGAGACTGGAATCGATAATGTGGAAGCCCTCCCGGCAGAAATTGAGAACGCGTTGACGGCCTACGGCGCTGACGCAACGCTTACGGGAACACGCCTTGCCGAATTTCATCGCGTGGAGAACACGTACCTCTCCACATTCCAGATGCTTGGTGCACTCGGTCTGCTGTTGGGAACCGTGGGGCTCGGCGCGGTCCTCGTCCGAAGCGTTTTTGAACGGCGGAGAGAGCTCGCGTTGTTGCGAACACTGGGTTACGAGCGGAGGCACTT
>DASTBJ010000507.1:0-7130 GCA_035712125.1 Terriglobia bacterium | reverse complement strand
TCACCGCGATGAACCACGGGGCGGCAACGACAAAGATCAGTATCGCGTAAAGAGGATTCCACTCCTTCCATTCGCCTCGCTTGCCGAGAAAGATCAGGTATCCGGCAAGTGAGAGCGCTGGCAGGACGATGGCCACAATGCCTTTGCTGAGCACACCCAGGCCAATGGAAGCGTAGAAGGCTGCAAACCACCAGCGGCGATTCGGTGTGGGGAGGTTACAACCCATCAGGAACGAGAGAAGGGCGATCGTAAGACAGGCCGTCAGCAACATGTCCATCGAAGCCGCTCTTGCGTACGTGAGATACCCCACCGAGGTCGTCAGGATCAGGCTTGCGGCCACCGCCGCCGCCTGCCCCCAGAGCTTCCGGCAAACGAAGTACATCAGAAACACGCTGGCGGTTGCGAACAATGCCGAAGGCAGCCTGGCCGCAAATTCAGTCACTCCGAAAACCGAAAAACCCAGCGCGGCGCCCCAGTACATCAGGACGGGTTTTTCGAACCAGGTCATTCCGTGTAGCCGCGGAGTGATGTAGTCGCCGGTCTGATACATCTCCCGGGCGACAGCCGTGTAGCGGGGTTCATCCGGTCCGATCAGGCCTATACTTCCCAGGGCATGGAAGAAGAAAACGTAGCAGACGATGCCCAGCAGAAGAACAATCAGGGGATCGTTTAGTCGGTGCAGTTCCGGGCGTTGAATGGCGCGTCGCATATCGAAGCAGCCCCCCGGAGGAGGCAACGAAAGTATGCGAAGATACCATGGATGACAGAAAGCGTTAAAGACGCTCTCCAGTATGCCGCCGCCCTGATCTTGCTGAAATCCTTCGGATGGTTGCCCCGTTTCGCCGCTTATCCGGCCGCAGAAATCGTCGCCGCACTCGGATTCCGTCTCGCCCGACGCCAGCGCGAGGCCGGAATTCAGAATCTGCGCATGGCCATGCCAGAACTGCGAGACGACGACCGGCTAGCCATATTGCGGGGAACCTTTTCGAACCTTGGGCGGTTACTGGTCGAATTCAGTCACTTTCCCAGATTGAACAAACACAACATTTCGGAGCTGGTTACGTACGACGGTTTCGAGCACTACCAGAACGCCGTCGCCCGAGGGAAAGGCGTGCTCTTTCTCACGGCACACTTCGGGTCCTGGGAACTCAGCTGTTTTGCTCACTCGCTTTTCGGGAATCCCATGAAGTTCGTCGTCCGGGAAATAGACAACAGCCGAGTGGAAAAACTCATTGAGTCGTATAGAGAGCTCGCCGGAAACACGCCAATCGATAAACGAAACGCGTCTCGCGACATCCTGAGGTCTCTGCGCAATAACGAAACGATCGGAATCCTGGTCGACCAGAACACGACACGTGACGAGGGTGTGTTCGTGGACTTTTTTGGAATTCCCGCCGCCACCACTCCAGCCGTTGCAACGTTTGCCCTGCGCACCGGTGCAGCCGTTGTTCCGGGTTTCCTGATCTGGGAAGCCGGCACACGAAAATACCGGCTTCAGTTCGATCCTCCGGTCGACTTGATCTCGACGGGCGATCCGACGCGGGACATTGTGGAGAATACGCGGGCGTTCAACAGGATTCTTGAAAATGTAATTCGACGGCACCCGGATCAATGGCTTTGGATCCATCGGCGGTGGAAGACGCGGCCGGAAGGGGAACCGTCGCTGTACGAATGAGGGGGGAGAAATTTTGAAATTGGACAAATCCTGCATTTTAAATCCGAGATTGGAGATCTCAGATTGGACCGTCCAATTTGAGATTTGCAATTTCGGATTTGAAATTATTTGAAATGCAGTCGTCTATGAGCGGTTGCTCACAACGAATGGTGAAAATCGTCACAACTCCCCTCCTCAGCCGAGGAGGGGAGTCCTGAAATCCAGTCGTCGCTTACGCTGTCCAAACCCAGCCTGTCTCTATTTTCGAAGGAGGATTCGTCTAATTTCGAAATTCCCCATCGGTGGGTAACGCTGTTCCGCAGCGAGCGGCGAACTTCGTCCCCATCGATCTTACATTTTTATGACATCCCCTCGCCCACCGCTCGACCTAAAATTCTTCCGTGAATTCTGCCGATTCCCGTCGCCGTAAACGTCGGATCTTCCTTCTTCTTTCTGCGATTGTCCTTCCCAGTGCGGTCGTGATTCTCCTGGTATTCCGTGTTGCGCGACAGGAGACCGAACTCTCCGAACGACGCGCGGCCGAGGAGCGGCGCGAAGCGCTCGATCAACTGCGGCGCGAGTTATCGGCTCGGCTACAGGCCATTCGCCTTGAAGAAGTCAACCGGCTGATCAGCGAATCGGGTAGGCGGCTTCCGGCCGACTCTCCGATCGTTTTCGTCGCTCCATTCCTGCAGGACCGCATGGTGCTGCCCTGGGAAAACAGCCTAACGCTGCAAGTCCCAACCGGACAATTTGCTGAAGTCCAGGCAGAGGGAGAGTCGTACGAGTTTCGATCCAAGGATGTCGCTTCCGCCGCCGCTGCCTACCAGCGCGCGCTGGACCTTGCAAAAGGCAGCTTTGAAAAGTGTGCCGCACTGTTGCGGCTGGGCCGTGCTTATCGGAAGAGCGGCACGACATCCCTGGCCGATCGCATCGATCGCACTACACTGCGCAATTGCGCAACGGTTCGTGACGACGACGGAATCCCTCAGGCGATGTATGCGGCCGACCGCCTTCTTTCAGCAGGGCCGGTTGACAGTGAGGCACAGAATTATGTGCTTCGCGAAGCGAGCGCTCCGCAGTGGCGTACGCCTAACGAGGCCTATATGCTCCAGTCGCTCCTTCGGAAAATTTCCACTCCACACGCTGCAGAGTCACTCCGGAGGCTGTCGGCAGAGATCCATGATATCGATCAAATTACTGCGCTCGGCCAGAACCTGGACGACCATCTCAGAAAGCTCCAGCGTGCTTTTCGCTCCGCCCCGGGGGATCTTTCCTGGATGGGTTACGGAGACGAACCCTGGCTGATCACGCTTGTCTCTCCCAAATCCTTCGCGGAACCGGTCGTCCTGGCGGTATCGTCTCGAAAGATCCTTCCTCAAGGTGTGTCGCTTCATCTGGCTGGTTCACCTGGGACCGTTCCCCTGGGAGATGGATTCGTCGACCTTCAAGTCGAGTGGCCCGCCAATCGATTTGCTCCGCGGCAAAGCGTACCCAGTACGCTTTACGCAGCGGTCTTGTTCCTCGTGCTCGGAGCTGTGCTCCTCGCCGCATACCTGCTGCTACGCGACGTGCATCGTGAAGCCGATACGGCCGCTCTGCGATCGCATTTTGTCGCAAGCGTTTCTCACGAACTGAAAACACCTTTAACGTCCATCCGGGCCCACGCGGAAACGCTTTTGATGGGACGCACCGACAATCCAGAAACGACGAAGGAATACCTGAAAACGATTGTGAGCGAGAGCGAACGCCTCACACGCCTTGTTGAGAGCGTCCTCGACCTCTCCAGAATCGAGCAGGGGCGAAAAACCTACAGGATGAAGTCGACACTTCTAGGCGAGGTGGTTCGTTCAGCGGCGAAAACCATGGAGTATCCGCTATCCCAGCTTGGCTTCACCTTGACGATTTCGAGCGATGCCACGGAACCTACGCTGTTTGCGGATCCGGACGCCCTGGAGCAGGCGATCCTGAACCTTCTGGGCAACGCCGTGAAATATTCGGGAGCCGCGCGATCCATTGAAATGCGCATGGGTAGCGCGACCGACGAGGCGTTCGTCGAGGTTGTCGATCACGGCATCGGCATCTCAAGCGAAGACCAGACGCGCATATTCGAAAAATTCCATCGTGTGCAGTCCGCAGAAACGGAAGGCATTGCCGGAACCGGCCTTGGTCTCGCCCTCGCCCTTCACATTGCCGAGGCGCACAATGGACGAATCGATGTTGTAAGCAACGTCGGCAGGGGCAGCACGTTTTCTCTTCGCATTCCTTTACAGGGGCAAGCATGACGAGAGTTCTTGTCGTTGAAGACGATCCCGGAATTCTTCGGACAGTCTCAGACAATCTGAAGTTCGAAAAGTACGACGTCATCACTGCCATGGATGGCGAAACCGCCTACAAACTTCAGCAGAGCCACCGTCCCGATCTGATCGTTCTCGATCTCATGCTGCCGAGAATGGGGGGCCTGGAGCTGTGCCGGCGATTGAGAGCCGACGGGGATCAGGTACCGATCCTCATGATGACGGCACGCAGCGAGGAGTCGGATCGAGTGCTCGGGCTGGATCTGGGCGCTGATGACTACGTCACCAAGCCCTTCTCAGTTCCCGAACTCATGGCCCGGATTCGTGCGCTTCTCCGCCGCTCGTCTTCCGCATCGGGACTTCCGGTCATGCTTAAGTTTGGCGAGGTCGAAGTCGATTTCAGAAAGTACGTGGCGCGACGTCGTGGAAAACCAATCGAAATGACCCGGAAAGAATTCGACCTTCTGCGATTCCTTGCTTCGCGTGAAGACACAGTGGTTACGCGCGATGAACTCCTGAACAAGGTTTGGGGCTTCGATTCCTTTCCTGTCACGCGCACCGTCGATAACCACGTTGCCAGCCTGCGTTCCAAGATCGAAGCGGATGCCGCCCGGCCCGTTTACATTCAGACCGTGCATGGCGTGGGCTACAAATTCGTGCTGCAGCAGCCGGAGTAGACAATTAATTTGCATCAACATTGCAAGCCTTTGCACACAGTCGACGACGTCATGAAAACTCCCTCGCTCGATGCGTCGTATCGTAGCGGCCCGTGGAGGTCCTCATGACTTCAAAGTTATTACGTGGCATCGTGTTATTGCTCGCAATGACGCTTGCACTGGCCGCACAGAACGCGCAGGAACTGTACCAAAGCGCTCTTGTTCAAGAGCACGCCAACGGCAATCTCAGCGAAGCTATCAAGCTCTACTCGCAGGCGGTAAAAGCGGCCGGGAAAGATCGTGCCCTGGCTGCAAAGGCACTGCTGCGTATCGCAGTCTGTGAAGAAAAGCTCGGAAACCCGAGTCAGGCGGTAAGTGCATATGCCGAAGTCGTCCGCGCGTACCCGGAACAACGCACCGAGGCCTCCAGCGCTCAGGATCGACTGAGTCAGCTCCAGCGGGCGTCCTCCGCCAGTTCCCAGGGAACACAAGTCGTCCGCGTGACGGACGTTTCTGCGCTGACGAGCCCCCTGGTCGAAAACTACTGCAGAGGTTGCCATAACGCTTCAAACGGAGCCGGAGGCCTGGATCTTGGTGCCTTGAATCCCGGAAATGTCAGTGAAAACACCTCGGCGTGGGAGAACATCCTGAGAAGACTTCGGGCCCGGCGCGACCCTCCGGCAAATTCTCCGCGTCCCGATGACCGAACTTATCGCTCGGTGATCGCCAGACTCGAGCAGGCACTCGATGGCGCGTATTCCGCCAACAACACGGTGAACACGGCGGACCGCGTCACCGATACGGAATGGGCAAACCGTATCGCGGCATTGATCTGGGCATCTGCGCCTGATGCTCCCCTTCTCGACGACGCCCGTGCAGGCAGGCTGCAGGACGCCAGTGTATTGAACCGCCAGGTTGTTCGGATGCTTCGAGATCCAAAGTCCACGAACCTGGTCTCGAGTTTTCTGCAACCATGGCTCTTGCTCGATCAAGTCGAGAAGCTTTCGATGGATCCAACCGTATTCCCGCAGGTCGATCAGGAACTGGTTCAATCGATGGACACTGAAGCCCGTCTCTTCCTCGAAAACCAGTTACGCGAAGACCGTCCGGTGCTGGAGTTGTGGACCGCGAACATGACCTACGTCAACGAAAGGCTGGCCCGCCATTACGGCATACCGGGTGTTTCCGGTAAAGAATTTCGACGCGTAACGTGGCCAGACAGGAATCGTGCGGGAATCCTCGGAATGTCTGCGCCACTGGCAACGCTTTCCAATCCATCTCGCACTTCGCCAACGAACCGCGGCATCTATGTATTCCGGAAGTTTCTGGGCATGAATCCTCCCGACCCACCGGCGAATGTTCCGCCGATCGCAGAAGGTGTCGCCGCTCGCAGTCCATCCATGCGCGATCGAATCACAGCCCATAAGACGATTGCGGCGTGCGCGAACTGTCATGCCTCGTTTGATCCCCTTGGCTTCGCTCTGGAAAACTTCGACGCCACCGGGCAGTGGAGAACCACCGACGCAGGAGTCGCGATCGATGGCTCCGGCACATTCATTGACGGAACCCGTTTCACTGGCCCCGCAGAGCTACGCGCGGGTCTGCTGAAATACAGCGACGCGTACTACCACAGTGTGACGCAGCAGTTGCTGGCCCATGCTCTCAACCGTAAGGGCAGACCAGGCCGGCTCTACGATTACGAGATGCCTTCGGTTCGAGCGATCGTCCGTTCGGCTGCGGCGAGAGACTATCGTTGGTCGTCGATTGTTTCGGGCGTGGTCGGTAGTGCGCCATTCCGCATGAAGAATATCGTTCCTTGATATATTTAGCGGCATGGGGACAGCATGGAAACCATCTACCGCGCGCCGGGGTTGAGGCTGAAGCCTTTCACCACCTTTCTATGGGCGTCGTTGACCGAGGCGAACGCGACGGCGGACGTCCCATCTGTCCGAGAGCGCATGATTCCTTCCGGCTCGATGCACCTCGTGTTTCGTGTCGGAGCGGCCGATTTGTATTTTTAGAAATATCGAGGATACCGAAGGCGAGGTTTTCCGTAACGGCGTGGTCGGAGGAATGCGTTCGACCTATTACATTAAGAATACCGCGCGCAACGCCTGTACCGTCGGTGTTGGGCTCCGCCCCGGCGCCTGCCAGGCGCTGTTCGGAATCCCGTCGAATGAATTCGCCCAGAGTCACGTTGCCTTGGAAGATCTCTGTGGCGAAGAAGCCCGCTTTCTGGGGGAGCGGCTTGAGGAAGAGAAAGGTTTGGACCGCCGGCTGGACATTCTGGAAGGGTTTTTGACCAGCCGCGCACCCTACGTGCCGGCAATACATCCTGCCATTGTGCACGCATTGAACCGGCTTTCGACAACATGCAATATCGGAAGTATTGTGGCGGAGACCGGCTACAGTCACCGCCACTTTGCTCAACTTTTCCGCGAAGCTGTTGGAATCAACCCCCGCGTTTACACGCGCCTTTTAAGATTTCAAAAGACCCTTCGAAACGGTGTCGACGAAGCTGTC
>DASTBJ010000506.1:0-4157 GCA_035712125.1 Terriglobia bacterium | reverse complement strand
GGAACAGGCAAACCGGGAACGGCCGGGAAACGCGGAAACTCTCAATGATCTCGGCGTTGTTTATCTGGGTCTGGGTGAAGAAAATGCCACAAATTACTTTCGTGCTGCCGCTCTATTCGAGCGCTCCGCGCGGGCGGAGCCGCGGTCCCCGGCCCCCCACTTCAATGCCTCGGTGGCTTTGCGCATGGCGGAGATCCACCACCTTGCCGACCGTGAAGTAAGCGAGTTCCAGCGGCTTCAGTCGGTGCCATTGTGGAAGGTTGAACAGCGGCCAGCCGGGCCGCCCGCTGCTTCAACGTTGATCGATCGGCTGCGACGGGTCCTCTCGTCCGATCTGAAATCCGCACGGAGCCTTCTCGATCAACACTCCCTTCAATATCGCAAGGCGGCGCTGGATTACGCACTGAATCCACGAGACCACGCCGGAACGGATCCGGCAATGATCTTTATCCTTAGCCACTTCGCGACCGCCAGCGCCGACCAGACCGCAAAGGCTATTCTCGCTCCCTTGCAGTCCGCGAATCGTGAACAGGTGCTTATGGCGCGAAGGCTGGTCCAACGCGGAATACAAGCCTATTTTGAAGGGCGCAGCAAGGAGAGCCTTCAACTTTACGATCAGGCTGAAGACGCCATCCAGCACACGGGCTCGATGTTCGACGCCCTCTGGATAAAGCTGAAACGCGCCGATGCCCAACTGCGACTCCTCAGGACCAATCCACAGGAAAGACTTTTTGATCTCGCTGCCGCGAGGAACGGGATCGATGAGGTCGTTGCCGGATCATCGGCCCATCACTTCGAATGGCTGCTGGGCCATGCCCTTGTCTCCAGGAGTGCCGCTCTATCGAGCGTCGCCGAGTACGACGAAAGCCTGGTCATTCTGGAGGAAGCGGTGCAACGGTTGTCCGCCTTTGGTGCTGCGGACGATCTCAGCCGCCCCCTGAACTATATGGCGAGCCTCTACGCGATTGCAGGTGACTACGAACGAAGTCTGGACACGGCGTACCAAACCCTGCGATTGACCCCGCCGAACGATTACATTCGTCGGGCTCAGCTGTATTGGCTTGTCGGATTGGACTTGTATCGAATGGGATTTACGTCGTACGCAAAGCACCTCATGGAGCAGGCGGTGCAGCAGGCCAATGCATCTCATAATCCAGCCGTGATTTCCTTTATCGTCCCCTATCTCGCGCTTTATCACGTCTGGGGCGGTGATTACCGGTCCGCTGAACAATTAATGGATCAGCTCAACACGGTACGCGCACGGATGGAACCCTCCGACCGGTTCACGGCCGACCTTAGTTTCAATCTTCTTTGCGCCGAGATTGCAATTCATCAGACCGACATCCCCGGCGCCAAAGAATGTTTAGACAGGAATCTCGAAATTCTAACCAGCCAACCGAGGCCTGCCCCCGAGTATTTCGCAGAGACGCTCTTGCAGCTCGCTGAGGTTTATTCTGCCCAGGATCGTTTCGATCTGGCTCGGGAACAACTCTTCAAGGCGATAGAGGTCGTGGAAGCGAATGATGCGAGTCTTGCCGCGATCGTGCTCCGAATGTCGTTCGAGAACCAGCGTCGCAAGATTTATGAACGCGCCATCAGTTTCGAGTACAAACACGGATCGATGAATACGGCGTGGGGCTACGTGCAACGGTACCGGTCCAAGCTTTTCCTGGAATTCTTGAGGCAAACCAATGCCGGCGTTGCGGGAATCCGGGAACGTGTGGTCGATCGTGATGAGGTCCAACGCCTGATTCCGGCCGACATGCAGGTGGTCGAATTTGTCCTGCTGGAGGACCGGCTGCTGATCTGGGTTCTTTCTCGCGACAAATTTGCTTCGGTCGCCGTACCCGCGTCGCGCGAGCATATCGAATCGAAGATTTCGGAATTGCTGGTGCAGATTCTTAGGAAAGCGGATATCAAGCGAGAATCTGCAGAGCTCTACAATCTGCTGATCAAGCCGGTCCAGACTCATCTTGACCCGAACCGAACGCTCGCCATCGTGCCGGATCTCGCTCTACACCGTCTGAACTTTGCTGCCCTTTACTCACCGGCGGCAAAAAAGTTTCTTGTGGAGCGCTACGCCATATTGGAGAGTCCGAACCTGACCACGCTGCTCTCCGGATCCGGTCGTCCGGCTCGCGACAGGGCCGTGGCCTTCGGCTCACGCACGGATAACATCGGGGCGACTCGCGAGCTGCGCGCCGTGGAGCGGATTTACGGGCAGATGCAAACGTTCAATGGGGAGGCCGCTCTGAAGCCGGCATTTCTGTCGTCTTTGGCCGCCGCTTCGGTCTTTCACTATGCCGGACACTCGCAGGACGCCGCCGATCCATTGCGATCTTCTGTATTGCTGGATGGCGAAAGAGAGGGCGCAAACAGTGTCACGGCGGTTGAGATTGCCAGACGAAAGATGCCGGTCAATTCTGTTGTCGTTCTCGCTTCCTGCGATTCTTCGGTCGGAAACTCGCGTGATGGGATCGGCATGCGGGGTTTGACTTCCGCCTTTCTTATAGGCGGAGCGGGCTCCGTGGTGGGATCCCTCTGGCTTGTGGAATCCGAGAGCACTTCCCGTCTGGTCCTTGAGTTTCACAAAGAGTTCGCCCGCAACACTCCGGTGGCGAGGGCATTGAGAAACGCCCAGCTCGCGTTCATTGCCGAAGGAATCCATCCCTATTACTGGTCGGGCTTCGTCGTGACTGGAAACAGCAGCGCCTTGAGGTAGCTCGGCTAGAAAGAAAATCTCGCGCCGAGTTGGATCTGACGCTCCGGAGACGCTGTCGAAGAAATCACGCCAAGCGTCGGTCCCATGGTCGCATTCGGAAGGCTGAAGTTCGGATGGTTGAAGAGATTGAAGAACTCGATCCGCAGTTCGAGACGTCCTTCCCCAATGCTCTGGGCCTTTACGAGTGAAAGATCCAGGTTGCGCAATCCAGGTCCTCGCAGCGTGTTCCTGCCGAGGTTGCCGATTGTCCCTTGTGCCGGGGAACTGAATGCTGCGGGGTTTATCCAGTGATCCGGTCCCTGGTCTTCGTGCCTCCAATCGACACCCGGAACGCTGTTGGGCCTGTCTCCGCTACGGTTACGGAGCACAACAGTAAACGGACGTCCAGCTTGTAACGTCCAGATGGCATTCACACTCCAGTCCCCCCACCACTCCCCGGTGCCCCACGGCACGTTAACCCGCGCGCTGGAAGTCCAGTTATGACGGATGTCAAAGTCCGCATCGCCCCGCTCGGCCCGCATGTTGTAGTTATCCTGCGCGAATCCGGCACCTTGTCCGGGTCGGTCGTCGATCGCATGCCCCCATGTGTAGGCAGAGGTGAAACCGAGAACACCCAGAGCGGGACGTTCCACGCGAACCTGAAACGCGTTGTAGTTGGAGCTTCCTGCCTGCTCAAACAGAAAGATCGGCCCGAAGCCCGGATAGGGCGCCACCCCATTCGCGGGTTGGTTGACGTTTCGAAGACGCCGGGCTTTGACGGAGTGATTTCCCACGTACGCGGCTTCTGCAAACAGGTTTGGCCGGAGCCGGCGCTGCACGCTGAGGTTCCACTGTTCAACGTAGGTGTCGCGGAATTTCTTGTCGTAGGTGTTCGGCCGTAGCGTTGAAGAACTCATCGCCGGAGGAAACGGATCACTGAGCGATGGCGGAAACAGATATTCGCGCGTGAAGAAAAATGGCGGGTTTGTCGCGAACTCCAGGTTGTGCCGCATGTCGTTGTCGTAAAAGATTCCCGCAGACGCGCGTATTACGGTGTCGTCGTCCAGCGGCCGCCATGCAAAACCCAGGCGAGGCGCGAAGTCATTCAGGTCGTTGTCGACGAGCCCTTCGCTGGCGTCTACCCCTGCCAGCCGCATGCAGTTGCAGTCCGGAGTCCAGAACGATTGTTTGTTTACTCGCTCGGTGATCCGTCCGTAATACTCCCAGCGGAGACCGGCGTTGATGGTGAGACGCGGTGTGATTTTCCAGTCGTCCTGAAAGTATCCAGCGAATTCGAATTTGCGCGTGTTCCCTGTAGGCTCCCCATCGAAGTACACCGACACGAACGGCAATCCGAGAAGAAAATCCGCCATGGGTACTCCAGGCGTTGTGGGCGTGGCCGTCCGAGCGCCATTAAACATGAATACATTGGGCCCCACGTTGTAGGCATTGACCA
>DASTBJ010000505.1:0-5526 GCA_035712125.1 Terriglobia bacterium | reverse complement strand
GCCGGCCTGCTTGTTGCGTTCTTCGGACTCGGCGACGCATTGACCTCTGCGGGAACGACGGGCGGTCGTGTTTTTTCGGCGCTCATGTTCTGCCTGGGCTTGCTGGGCGTGGTTGTCGTTCCTCTTGGAGCATTCAGCACGCTTCGCAACGAGCGCGCCGATCAAACGCTCGACCTCATTACCCAGACGTCGCTTTCTCCGCGGAATATCGTTTTGGGCAAGCTGATGACGCAGTGGGTGAAGCTGCTGACGTTATTTGCAGGGCTGTCTCCCTTCATCACGATGAGTTTCCTGCTCGGCGGTGTCGATCTCCAGACGATTCTGGTTTCACTCGCCGTGCTGTTCATGTGGTCCATGTGGGTTTGCGCGGCGTGCCTGTTCCTGTCTTCCGCGTCCCAGTCCAGAGCCATGTCTGCCGCTGTCCTGGTTGGGCTCGGCATCATTGCCCTCTGGGTGCTGGGCGCCGGTTCTTCACTGCTCTTTGTCGCCCTGAGCGGAGGACTCGGAGTTCCGAGCCTGGCCGGCTACGGATGGGCTCTGGTCGCATCGACGGCACTGTGCCTGGTCAGCATGACAAACCTCATACTCCTGGCCGAGAACCGGCTGGCGCTCGCCATCGAAGATAGTTCAACGGCGTTGCGTATCGGCTTCTTTGTTCAGTACCTGCTGATTTTGACATGCATTACAGCGCCCTACTTCTGGGGCCTCGCGGGTTACAGTTCCGGAGATGTGCTCGAGGCACTGGTCGCGCTGGCGGGGATTCACCTGGCCGTCACCGCAATCTTCGCCGTTACCGAAGACATGGCGCTTTCTCGACGCGTGTTCCGAAGAGTTCAAAAATCGTTGTTCCGACCGTTCGCAATCTTTCGGCCCGGAGGAGGCCGAGGCGTACTGTGGATTCTCGTACAGATGATCATTGCTCTTTCGATCGCGTTCGCGCTGGGCACCGCAGAGGAGTTTCGGTGGCTCATCGCCGCATGCAGTTATATCTGCTTCTTCACCGGTATCCCCGCGCTGATTATGCGCTATATGTTTGGCGAAAAGATCCGCACCGCGTACGTGCGTGCGGCAATTCTGCTGTTCTTCCCGATCGTTGGTGTGTCTGCAGATATCTTTCAGTACTTTGTGGCACCCGGGCGCGTGTTCGACGGAACATTCTCGGCTTATCACATACTCAACCCGTTCCGGACGCTCGGAAACTGGTCCCAGATTGAAAGTGAGGGATGGCATATCGGGGTTTTCGTGATGGGCCTCGCTGGATTGGTCGCATATGTGGCGCTGTGCCAGATGCAGTGGCGCGAGGATCGATATGCCGCCCATTCGAGTTGAATGGCCTGAAGTCCGGCGGGTAGCTGCAGCGTTTCGTCTGACGATGCCACGCACGCCCATCGGCGGACGTCTCGGAGAACGCCTGGGTTCGGGGACCGGCAGTTCGCTGGAGTTCCAGGATTATCGGCAGTACAGCCTGGGCGACGATCTCCGTCATGTCGACTGGTCCGCCTATGCCCGGTCGGAAGTGCTGACTGTCCGCCTTTATCGAGAGGAGGTTGCCCCGCGCATCGATCTCGTGCTGGATATCAGCCGCTCCATGGCGGTCACTGAAAAAAAGGCCGGCGCTTATGGCGAGTTGTGCGCGCTGCTGGCGTGCGCTTCCGCTTCCACCGAAGCCGATTCGCGCGTCGTAACGACAGCGGAAAAGCAACCCTCACCAATCGAGAGGCCCGAGCAGATCGAACGGTTTCTATCGTGCGACGCGACTCGTTCGGCGCTCGAAGAGTCTCACATTCCGCTGCGGCGGCACTCGCTTCGCGTTGTGGTCAGTGACTTTCTGTTTCCCCATGATGCAGACGTCCTGGTCGGACGTCTTGCGCGCGACGGAGCCTCGCTGGCTCTCATTCAGCTGACGTTACCTGAAGAAGCCGACCCCATCGCTGAAGGCGGAGTCCGCCTCCAGGATGTTGAAGGTCACGGAGAATTCGATATCGTTGTTGATGAGAAAGCGGTTCGCGACTATCGCGAACGATTTGGCCGGCTGCGTCTCGGTCTTACCCGGGCTGCCCGACGGGCCGGTGCAAGCTTTTCGCACGTTCTCGCGGGAACTCCGCTTCGTGAGACCGCCAAAGCCCTCACGACAGCAGGGGTACTGGAGTCGGTATGATTTTTACGGCTCCGCTGGGCCTTATCGCGTTGCTGGCCATACCGGCCATTGTGGCCATTCATCTGTTCCGTCGACGGTTTCCGCCGCGTCCGGTGGCGGGACTCTTTCTCTGGCAAGTCGTGCAGCAAACGCCGCAGGGCGGCAGCAAAGTGACCCGCCTCCCGATCACGTCAAGTTTGATTCTCGAATGCCTTGCGGCGCTGGCCCTGGCGCTCATCATCGCCGGAGCGCGCATCACTCCGGCCAGCGTCAACGAACATCTCGTCGTGTTGCTGGACGACTCCGCGTCGATGGCGGCAACCAACACGCAGGGACAAACCCCGCGCGATCGCGCCGTTCAGCGGATCCTGGACGACGTGGAGCGGCTTGGACGTGGCGTGCGGATCACCCTCATCCAGAGCGGCGAACGTCCCGCAATGCTTGCCGGGCCGGCCGCGCTTGGAATCGAAACGAAGGCCGCGCTCGAGAAGTGGAGACCGGAGGCGCAACACCACTCTCTGGCGCTGGGCCTGCGGCTCGCCCGTGAGCTCGCAGGAAAGACAGGACGAATCCTGGTCTTCAGCGACGAATCACCGCAAGACGACTTGAATGGAATTCAATGGATCTCCGTTGGCGAGCCGCTGGGCAACGCCGGGATCATCGGCGCGCAGCGCACACTTTCACCGGATGAAGGCAAAGGTACGATTTCGCTCACCCTCGGCAGTTCCTTCACCGACAACACAAAGCGGAAGCTTCGCTTAATGGCGGCAGACAAGGAAATCGCTTCGCAGGAGATCACAGTTCCGCCGAGAGTCTCGTCGATGAATCTCCCGCTCCCCGCAGGTCTGCCTCCCGTCACCGTTTCCCTGTCGGAGGACGCGCTTCAACGGGATAACGAGGTCACCCTCGTGGAACCGCGCCCGAGAATCGTCAGTATCGAAAACAAGCTAACCAGCGGACGCGGACGCGAAGCGCTGGACCGGGCTCTGCGCTCTATTGCCGGAGTGACACGTTCAGACCAGGCCCAGGTCGTGTTCGGGGCGGCGGACCTCCTGGACCAGCCAGTGCAACCCGGTGTCTGGCGCGTTGGCTTTGGGCGCGCCCCCGCGCGACTTCTCGCGGATGGAAATCCGCAGGATCTCCTCGGTCCCTTCATTGCAGAGAAGCGCCATCCACTGCTGCAGGGCACGACATTCGCAGGTGTGGTGTGGGCGGGCGCGCTGCCCGTCAATCTCCGCACGGTCCATCCCCTGCTTTCATCCGGGAATCAGCCGCTGATTGCGCTTCCGGGGGCGCGGCCTGATGACGGTGTTCTCTTCAACATCGATCTCGAGCGCACGAATCTGCTGCGCGCTCCGGACTGGCCAATTCTGATTTCCAATCTCGTTGAGCTCCGACGGCAGAACCTGCCTGGACCCGAACGGTGGAACTATCGCTCGGGTGAGTGGGTCCGTGTACGCCTGGGTCGGGATCCGAAGGGCCCCCTGAAATTTCGCTGTGGATCCATCGAAAGAGAATTTCCGAGCGCCCGACTTGTGGAGTTCACGGCGCCCGCGGCGTGTGGTGTGCTCGAGATCCTTGAAGGTGAGGAAGCCTTGTTCCAACTCGGCATCAACTTCCTCGATGAGAGGGAGAGCAATCTGAGCGACAGGGTACGCGGAGAGTTCGGGAAACCCAACCCCCAGGCAGGCGGGATGCTGACTGAGACTGGTGCGGAATCGGATCCCCTGTTCTGGACGCTATTGGTGATCGCCGGGGCAGCGCTCCTCGCGAACTGGTGCTGGGCTCTGCGCAAGGCGTGGGTGGTCGCGTCCCGCGTGCCGGAGGGTCGCGCGTGAACAGGCTCTACTTGCTCTTCCCCGAACTTTTACTGCTGCTTGTCCCTCTGCTTTTTCTGCTGTATTGGCGAGGACGCGCATACGGAATTGACGGCGTCGTCCGATCCCTGCTGATCGTGCTTGTCGTCATTATTGCGGCAGTTCCGCTTGCGCCGATAGGCGGCGAAGGTGTGGATGTGGTCGTAATCGCCGATCTCTCGCGCTCGATGCCCGAGGGCAGCCGGCAGCGGCAGCTGGAGATCGTGAAGTTGCTGGAAGACCGGCGTGCTAAAGGCGACCGCGTGGGCATTGTGAGTTTTGGGCGGGACGCGCGCATCGAGCGGCTGCCCGAAGAGTTGAGCCATGCCGCGGCGTTCGTGCAGGAGGTCGATCCGGACGGAAGCGATCTTGGCGGCGCGATCAGTCTCGCAACCACCCTGATTCCGCGCGAGAGGCCTGGGCGGCTGATTGTGCTTTCCGACGGTGAAGCCAACGGCGCTCCCGTGGTCGCGGCCGCACATGAAGCCGCAGCGCGAGGCATTCCGATAGACTTCCGCGGCATCACACGAAACGAAGCCGCCGATCTTGCCGTCGAAGCGCTCGACCTGCCCGGCAACGTGGATGAACGGGAACCTTTCCAGTTTTCCGCGTGGGTGCGCAGCGATCGGACGGTTGAAGCTGAAGCCGTGCTGCTTCGCGATGAAGTCGAAATCGCGCGGCGCAAACAAGCGTTCCAGGCCGGCGCAACACAACTCACCTTCCGGGACGTGATCGATCGCCCGGGAGTGTCGCGATACAGACTCGAGCTGATCGCGGCGGAGGACCGCGTTCCGGAAAACAACGTCGGCACGAGCGTCGTGCGCGTGGAAGCGCCCGCAACGATCCTGCTTGTAAACTCGAGTGGCCAGCCGGATAACCTGAGCCGCGCGCTGTCCGCCGGCAAACTCAACGTCCGAACCGCGACGCCAGGGACCCTGCCGAAAGACGCGGCCGGTTTCCTGGCCTATCGCGCGGTCATCCTGGAGAACGTTCCGGCAAGCGATGTCGGGGCTTCTACGCTGACTGCGCTGACGCAGTTCGCTACAGAACTCGGCGGCGGGCTCCTGCTGACAGGAGGAGGCGCGTCATTCGGTGTCGGTGGATATTTCAAGTCGACGCTCGATCCATACCTGCCGGTCTCTATGGAGATCAAGAACGAGCACCGGAAGCTGTCACTCGCCCTGGTCGTTGCGCTCGATCGATCCGGGAGCATGGCGATGCCGATTGGCGACGGACGTACGAAGATGGATCTCGCCAACCTTGGAACGTGCGCTGCGATCGAGACGCTGGGGCCGTTCGACGAAGTAGGCGTGATCGCGGTGGATAGCGCGCCGCACGTTGTCGCCGAACTCACACCCGCGTCAGACACGAAGAGCCTTTGCGATCGCGTGTTAGGCATTCAGTCCGGCGGCGGTGGCATTTTCGTCTACACAGCGCTGGTGCAGGCCGCCGACATGGTGCAGGCATCGGACAAGGGCACGCGCCACGTTATTCTCTTTGCCGACGCGGCCGACGCGGAAGAGCCCGGCGAGT